>JAJFLN010000340.1 GCA_021772705.1 Candidatus Cloacimonadota bacterium
CCTTGATCGCCGAGGATTGGGAAAAGCTGCGCGAACTGGCCAAGGCCAAAACGCCGAAGCAAGCGCCTGTGGGCCCCTCGACAAGCTCGGGACGAACGGATCCGGAATAGGCCAGGGGACCCCCTACGGGACATGCACCCCGGGTTTCGTCGGCTGGCCGGAGCGGAAGCGCCGGTGGCTCTCCACGGGCCGGCGAGTTGCTTTACGCCAGATCGCCCCGTACACTGGCCGGACCATGAACCATCACCAAAGTCTGGTCGTGCCGACTCCGGGACAAGGCCTGCAGGAAGTGACCTCCGCCATCACTGATGTGGTGCTGGAGTCTGGCGTTCGAACCGGCCTCTGTACAGTCTTCGTCAGGCACACTTCGGCGAGTCTGGTCATTCAGGAGAATGCCGATCCGTCTGCCCGGGGCGATCTGGAGGCGTTTCTGGCTCGCCTGGTACCGGAGGGAGACCCGCTGTATCAGCACACAGCGGAAGGGGCCGATGACATGCCGGCCCATGTGAAGTCAGCACTGACATCCACGAGCCTGCCAATCCCCGTCATCGACGGAGCGCTGGCGCTAGGGACGTGGCAGGGGATCTACCTCTGGGAGCACCGCCGTCAAGGTTCTCGGAGAGAACTGATCGTTATGGTCAGCGGCGAGGAGTGAGCGGATGATCCGAAAGATCCTTCTGACAAACGATGACGGCATTGATGCCCCGGGCCTGGCGAGTCTGGCCACGGTGCTGGGTGGCGAATACGAGGTCCACGTCCTGGCGCCGGATCAGGAGCGCAGCGGCGTGGGGCACGGCTTCACGTTATACACACCTCTGAGATGCGATGAGGTGCCAGGGCGGTTCCCCAGTGATCTGGTGAAGCGGGCCTGGAAGTGCAGCGGTTTGCCTGTGGACTGCGTCAAGCTGGCCCTGCTGACCCTGATGGCCGACGAGCCGCCGGACCTGGTCGTGTCGGGAGTCAACCGAGGGGCCAACCTGGCGGTGGACACCATCTATTCCGGTACCGTCGCCGCCGCCCGGGAGGCCATGATCATCGGTCGACCCTCCGTGGCGGTTTCCCTGGTCTCCCAGAGCCGGGACACGGCCACTCACGGCCACTTCCTGGCTGCCGCCAGTTTTGTCCGGGATTACATCACGGCCCACTCGGATCAGCTGGAGCGGATGGAAGGGTACTTCCTGAACATCAACGTTCCAGCGATTCCAGGGGATGAACTGAAGGGCCACAGGTACACCTGCTTGGCCAGGACCCGGTACGACGACGGCTACCAGGTGCACAAGGACCCGGCAGGAAGGCCCTATTACTGGATCGAGGGGTCTCTGGTCGTCCAGGATCTGGCAGAGGACACGGACGTGATCACCGTCCGGGATGGTTACGTTTCCGTAACCCCCCTGGCTTCGGAGTACACCGACAAGTCGGTTCTGGAGCGGCTGCGGGTCTCGGACTGAGCCTCACTGTTTACCTTTGGCCTGACCCGGATTAATGGATCGGGTCATGCGCAGACCCGTGCTCCTGGCCCTTCCCCTACTCCTCACCGGACTGGTGTCGGCCGGCGGCTTGGTACCCGTGCCCCATCCTGGCGGCTGTTCCGGCTGCGTTGCCGAGGCCTGGGGCGGTACCCAGGGAGACCGTTACCGGGAACTGGTGGGCACCCTCAATGGAACCGACCGGTTCGAGGCGGCCAGATCCCGTCTGAGACAGGGCTGCAGCGAGCTTGCTCTCCAGGATCTGGACCAGGCTCTACGGGACTGGCCAGCCTCGGCTGATGTCAGGATCGCCTCCGCCCAGCTGAGGATGGAGGCTCATCGCGTGCACCAGGCCGCCGAGCGAATGCGGCGTGCCGTGGCCAGTGCATCGAAGCGGGTCCGAAGGGGACCGGCGAAGCTCGACTGGGTCGACCCCGATGACGAGATCGACCGGCGAGTTCGACTGCTGAAAGACTATCTCCGATATCGCCGGGACGACAAGGATGTCTGGTTTGCCCTGGGACTGCTTCAGTGGCAGCTTCACAGGACCGACGAGGCCCAGAGCAGCTTCACGAGGCTCGTGGCCATGGCTCCCGATGACGATCTGGCTTCCAGCTTCCTCCGGGCACTGCGGAAGATTCCGACGCAGCGGGTTGGCCTTCTCCCGAGCGGAATCCACAAGCACTCGGCAAAGGCCCGAAGGGCCTCAAGGACTCCAAGGGCCTCAAGGACCCCAAGGGATCCGGCCCATCGACCTCGGAAACCGGCGCCGGCGCCAGCGCCAGCGCCAGTCCAAGACATCCTCGGAAGAAAGAGGCCCCAGGTGGATGGGGCAGCATCGGACTCCTCGTCCGACAGTCTGGAATCGACGGAAGACGACATCCTCGGCGGCGAGTAGTTCGGGGTTCCTCTTCGCTCAAGTTCGGCCTCTGGAGTGTCGATGTTGGCAGTGATCGACCAGGCCAGTCCTGGGTGTCGGGCTTGCCGATTATCCCGGCATTCGGGCTTGCGGTCCCGGTGAAGAAGGAGCCGCCGAGAATGAACAGACAATCCATCGTCATGGCCCTGACGGGCATAATGCTGCTGCTTCCGCAGGATCTGCCTGCTCAGGAGTTCACGGAGGCTGATTTCCTCGACGCTCCCGGTGTTGAGGCTTCGCCGACTCGAGCCGGCCGCACCCTGCCTCCGGGCCAGAGGATCATCCATCGAGTCCAGCCGCAATCGGTGCGAAAGACTCCAGCCTCCAAGGCCTCCCCGATTCCGGCCCAGACCCGGATGCCCATGCCGGCCTCGCCTCCAGAAATGACGGGCCGCCGTCTGGTCCATCCCGCTGGCCGGGCCTTTCCTGGCAAGCGTCCCGTGTCCAAGATGGAGCTTGCCGTCATCCTCGATCGCTATCTCGACTACGTCCGCCAGCAGAAGGCGGAGATCGAGAAGAAGATGGAGAACATTCCAATCCAGAAGGGGCTGCCAGGCGACACCCTCGCCCGGCTCGACTCCCTGGTGACGACTCTCGACGGTCTGACCTCGGAGGAGAAGGATCTGGCTCTGCTCGTGAGAGATCTGTCCAACACGGTCTATCAGCAGGGTAATCAGATCCAGCAGATGAAGATCACCGATCTGGTGACGGACCGCCGCCTCGACCGGCTCGAACAGGCCACGGGCCTGGCCACCGGTGAGATCGCAGGCCGACTGGAAGAGGAAGATCAGATCCGGACAGACAAGATGGCTGCAAGGGTTGAGCGTCTGGAGGATCTGCTGTACCAGAGCATGTCGCAGATCGCCGAGAATTCGAGCCAGATTCACCTGTCCGGCACGGGTTCATCCGCCCTGGCCGCAGCTCCCGGCAACCCTGTCGATGGCGGATGGATGAGGACCTCCCGGATACCCTTCGCCGCTGCTGGCGGCATCGCCGTTGGCGCCGAAAGGCAGGCCTACCGTCGCAAGCTGGTCAACCGGGTCCGACGAAGCCTGGCCCAGCGAGACGCAACGGAGCAGGCAGAGGACGAATCTGACCTGGCTCCCAACCCGGTGTATCACTCACAGCAGGCCCGGGCCGTCACGCCTCGGTCCGCCCCGCGGTTCGTCCCGGCAGCACCCCGCCCCGTACAGGTCGCTCGGGCGCCACACTCGCAGCAGTTGCCGCCGACGGCGCAGGTACCAGTCGCCGATGACTACGCCTGGCGGGACATGTCCGGCTCTTCTAAGCCGGATACCCGCACTGCGACGGCCTATCCCGAGACTCGGGCCGCCCACACGTTGGTCCAGCGACCGGCGCCGCCGACTGAGTCCAGAGACATCGATTTCCTCGAGATGGTCGAGCTGATCAAGAGAACTCACTGACCGTTTGACGGGCCGGTGAAATCGAAGGTCTACCCAGATGAAACTCCCAGGAAGAACATGTGGGGCCGCCGCCACCTTGTTGCTGGCGGTTGTCGTCAGTGCCCCCGTGCTTGCTGGCGTCGAAGTCCGCGCAGCTTCGGACTGGATCGAACGGGGCACTCGCCACTATCTGGCTGGACGTCCCGGCGAGGCCGCCGTGGCTTACGAGAAGGCAGCGGTCGCGGATCCAAACATGGCCGATTGCCGCTTCCACCTGGGTGTGGCTCTCGAAGCCTCCGGTAAGCCAGGCGAGGCTGCCGAAGCATTTGAGCAGGCGATCAAGATCGACCCGACCCACACGGACTCGCTGTTCTCTCTCGCTACAATTCAGGCTGATTCGGGACGGATCTTCTCGGCCCGGCGCCATCTCCTGAAGGCCCTGAAGCTCAAGCCAAACGATGCGACGATTCACCACGCACTGGGAATGATGTTCCTAGCCTCGGACCAGCCAAAGGCGGCGACCCGTTCATTCGAAATGGCGCTCCACAAGAACCCGAGGCATCCGGCAGCTCAGCTCGGTCTCAGCCGGGCGCTGCACCAGATGGGAAACCCGCCCCGGGCCCGAGCCCTGCGTGAAAAGGCCCTCTCCCGGATGAGCGAGGTGTCTCGCCTCAAGTTCGAAGCCCGCTTGCTGCGCTGGAAAGCCGGCACCGTGGGCGCTTCGGCAAGTGCCAGAACCGAGGAGCCGCAAGCCAAGTCCGGTCGCGTCATCCAGGTGCAGAAGCCGGGGGCCGCAGCGGTCCGGACCAGGAAGACGAAAGCGAAGGCTGCCCAGAAGGGTGGCGCCCCCGCCGTCCTCGCGGCTGATGGCGAGTCGGCCCCAGCAGCGGCATCGAAGGCTGATGCCCGTCCGGTGAAGTCTCGGGTCACGGTCCCGTCCATCACCCGGCTGGGCCCAATCGAGTCCGCCGTCGCCAGGAAACCGAAGAGTTTTCCGGTCGAGCCCGTCGACCGCCCGATTCCGGCGCTGGGCTGGCTGGGGCCGGAGCCGAAGCGGTCGCTTGCCGCAATGACACCTCCATTCCCCCGGAAGTTACCGGGGCTCAGGCAACCTGTGGATCAGAAAACCAGCGTTTCCCAGGGCGAGGCCATCGCCAGCGCCCCAAAGGGTACCCCCTCGGGAGCGATCGTCAGCGCCCTCGCCTCGACGATGCTCCCCGGTGCTGAGAGCCGAGTTTCCCTGTCAAAGGTCGACTGGCTGAACCAGATCGCCCTGGAAGCCGTGACGCGAGAGGAGAACAGGCTGGCCCTGGTTCTCCTGACCCGGGCCTATGAACTCTCGCCCGAGAGTGCCTGGCTCGCCAACAACCTGGCCGTGGTGCAGTCCCACCTCGGCTATGGCGTCGCAGCCGAAGTGATGTTCCAGAGTGCCGCCGCCCTCGAGGGTGAGGGCTCCAGGGAAGCTGGGGTCAACGGGAAGATCCTGGAGTCGACGAGCGGTTTCGGTCTCCGGATTACCCGTGCGGGAAAGCTCCTCTCCCTCGGCCGGATCTGACGGCCGGCCTTGCGGGGCTTTGTCCCGAGCTTCTGCTATATTGCCCGCGCCGGACGGTGGGGGGCCCCTCGTTCCATCCGGTGACGGCTCGGAGGCGAAGTTTCCATGAGCAAGACCCTGAAGAGGAAGGTGGCCCTGGTCATCCTCGATGGCTGGGGAATCAATCCGAACCCGGAAGGTAACACCCTGAGGCTGGCCAACACGCCATGCTTCGACGATCTGTTTCGTCGTTTTCCCAATACGGCGATCCGGACCTCTGGTTCCGCCGTTGGGCTGCCGGAGGGCCAGATGGGCAACTCCGAGGTGGGTCACATGAACCTAGGTAGCGGCAGAGTCATCTACCAGGACTTCACCCGGATCAACCGGGCCATCGAGCTGGGAGAGCTGGCAAAGCATGAGGGACTGAGCCAGGCGCTGGATGGAGTCCGGGACAGGGGAGGGGCCCTTCACCTCTACGGTCTCGTCAGCGACGGGGGAGTTCACAGCCATCAGGATCACCTCCATCACCTTCTCGACATCGCCAGCCAGCGGGGCGTGAAGCAGACCCTGGTTCACGCCGTCACTGATGGCCGGGATACGTCTCCGACGGAGGGGATTCGATTCCTGGGCAAGCTGATCGATCATATCCGTGAGATCAACCGTGGAACCCTGGCGACGGTCGTCGGCCGCTACTACGCCATGGACAGGGACTCTCGTTGGGAACGGGTGAACGCGGCCTACCGCGCCATCGTTCATCGCGAGGGGCCCCGGACGAGAGACTTTCTCGCCACCGTTCAGGAGCGATATGACGCCGGAGAGACCGACGAGTTCCTGAAGCCCATGCTCGCCGAGGGGGAAGAGCGGCGGGTCCAGGATGGGGACCTGGTGATCTGCTTCAACTTCAGGGCCGATCGGGTCCGTCAGATGACCCGGGCCTTGACTCAGCCTGACTTCGACGAGTTCGAGGCCGTCGCCTTCAAGGAGCTGGACTACCTCTGCATGACGCAGTATGACGCGTCCTTCCAGCTGCCTGTCCTCTTTCCTCCCTCCTTGCCGGACCGACTGCTGGGCCAGGTCATCGCCGAGGGCGGTCAGCGGCAGCTGCGAATCGCCGAGACCGAGAAATACGCCCACGTTACTTACTTCTTCAACGGAGGCGAGGAGACAGCCTTTGAAGGGGAGAAGCGGGTCCTCATACCTTCGCCACGGGTAGCCACCTACGACCTGAAGCCCGAGATGAGCGCGCCGGAGCTGACGGCGCGACTGATCCAGGAAGCGAGTGAGACACCCTATGATCTGGTGGTGGCCAACTTCGCCAACTGTGACATGGTGGGGCACACGGGCAAGATCCCGGCGGCCATCGCGGCGGTGCAGGCCGTGGATCGGGCCGTGGGGCAACTGGTGCCTTTCTTCGAGGAGAACGGCTACACCCTCTTCCTGACGGCCGACCATGGCAACGTGGAGCAGATGGTGGACTACGAGACTGGCCAGCCTTTCACGGAACACACCCTGCTGCCCGTACCCTTGCTGGTCACGGATCCGGCTGTCCGGTTCCGGTCGGACCCTGGCAAGCTGGCCGATGTGGCGCCAACCCTGCTGGCCTACTGCGGCTCAGACATTCCTTCGAAGATGGACGGAGATGTCCTGTGGAAGGAGTGAGCCCCCGTTCCGGGCTCCGAGGCGGCTGAGGCGTCGAGGCGGTACAATGGATCCCTGGGACAGCACGGGTTCCGCCGGTCGGGGGCAACAATTGGCTCATTCCAAGGCCTGGATTTGTCGATGTGGACTCTGAAGACCTGTCGGCCTTCACTCCGCCGCTGGCAATTCACGGCGAATGCGAGAACGCGATGGCACTCCAGAACTACAAGCAGGTAGTCGATATCGGCAGCCGCCACCTGAAGGCAGTGGTGGCCCGTCAGCTGGGTCGATCCAAGTTTCAGGTCTCGAGCCAGGTTCTGGTCGATTCCTGCGACGGGCCGATCTTCCAGTCCAATCCTGCCTCGGAAGTGGAAGTGCCGTCCGATTTCGGTTCCACCTTCGGCCAGCTGGCCCGATCGGCAAAGCTGAAGAAGACCAACGTGATGCTCCTCTATCCGGACTTCCCGTTTCTGGTCAACATGATGACTGTCCCTGCCAAGGCGACACCTGAAGAGCGGACTAACGCCATCGAGCAGGAGATCGCCACCTTCGTTCCAGCCGGTCACGATCGCAAGGACTGGATCATCGAGATCAAGGAGATCGGGCAGCTTCACAACAACATGCTGTTCCTGATCGCCATGGTGAAGCGAGACCAGATCATGCTGGTGGGAGGCGCCGTCCAGAAGACGGGAGTCAACCCGATCTCCATCGACACTTCCATTCTGAACGCCATCAACGTCTATCACGACTATCTGACCGACGCCGAGAACCTGGAGAAGAACATCGCCGTCCTCAACTTTGGCCACTACAGCAGTTCTCTGGTCATCTTCAAGCAGGGGAAGCTGACGACCTTTCACAACCGGGGCATCGGCACCGGTACGGAGCAGAACCTCATCGTCGGTGGCCACGCTTTCACGAAGCGCATCATGGAGCACTTCAAGCTGGGTGAACGGGAGGCGGAGGACTACAAGAAGAACGAGGTCTTCTTCCTGCCCGAGTTCGTCCCGGAGCAGGACAAGATCGCCAACTATCAGGTCATCAAGCCGATCTTCGGCGAGCTGGTAAAGGGCCTCTTCGCCATCACCGAGCACTATGTGGCCCGGTTCCGGGAGTTCAAGGTCGACGAGATCATCCTCACCGGAGGTGGAGCCAATTTCTCGAATATCGATGTGGTCCTGGGCGGACATTTGAACACCATCGTCAAGCCCGGAGCCGACCTGGTGAGTATCGTCGATTCCAGCGGAAATGAGCTGGAACCGGAGATGAAGAACGTACTGGCCCCGGCCATCGGCGCGTTCTGTCGGGACAACTGAGCCATCATGAAGGTCTCCTGCGATTTCCTGCCCTCGGAATACAAGAGCTTCCTGCTCGACACGAAGTTCCTGGTGGTCTCCATGGTGATCTTCGTGGCGACCTTCGTCTCCGTGTCCACCAACCTGGCCTTCACGGCGAAGACCAAGTCGGTGCTCAACAAGAACAAGGATGCCCTGACTACGGAAGTGGCAGAGGTGAGCAACCGGCTCCGGGCGATCACCTACAACCAGGCGGCGATCCAGGAGCTGAAAACGAAGTTCGAGTTCATCCAGCAGGCCATGGGCGCCAAGGACTATCCTTACCTGCGCTTCTACCAGTCCCTCGAGGACGCCCTTCCCAGAACCGCCGAGACGGGCCTCAAGCGGGTCTGGCTCCAGCGGCTGAACCGGATGGGCGGCGAGCGGTACTCCGTCACGGGCTCGGCGCGTCGTCGCTCCGATGTGACGTCCTTCGAGAAACGGATGATTGTCTCCAAGACCAAGGTGAAGAGCCGGACCAACTTCACGGACGTGAAGGTCGTGTCCAATACCTACAACGGTAAGGACGACAACTGGACCTTCGAGATGCAGTTCGTCTTCCTTCCCTGAACCGCCATGAAAAGTCGCAAGAAGACATTCTGGACCAACATCGGGATCTACCTCTCCATCGCGATCACCATTGCCTTCAATGGGTTCTACTGGAAGACCTACGTTCAGAAGGACAGCGCTCAGATCGCGACGCTCACCAAGTCGATCAACGACTTGAAGATGCAGAAGACCAAGACGGAAGAAGAGCTGGTCAAGACCAAGGCCTCGAAGAAGACTTACGAGGCCGCCACTGAGGTACGACGGAAAGAGCTGGCAAGCTACGGCGATTTCCTGAAGCACATCAGCCAGAAGCCGGACTCTATCGAAGCCTTGCAGAGCCTCATCGAAGGGGAGGGAATCAGCATCAAGCAGGCCCGCTTCGATCCCTTGAAACGCGGAGGTCCCGGTGCGAATTACCTGACCTTCTCCTTCAACATGAACCTGGAAGGGCCTTACAAGTCCTTCAAGACCCTTCTCTACAAGATTCCCCGGCAAGCCCAGATCTTCCGGATCAAGGATTTCAAGGTAACCAAGTACCAGAACTCCCAGTACAACTGGGAGGTCGCCCTGCTGATGGAGACCTACTTCAGCGGCTAGAACTCAGGACCCGTCATGGCTGACGACAAGAAGAAGAAAGAACAAGAGCGAATCAAGATCCAGCTCGCCATTCTCGGCGTGATGATGGTCCTGGTGGTCATCGTCAACCGGGAGAAGATCTTCGGCAAGAAGGGAACCAAGACCAAGGGTCGCCGGGGCACTTCGGTCGCATCGGCGACCCGCACGCCCGGGGCGCCTCCTCCCGCCCCCGGAGGAGCCGCCGCCGGTCCCGTCGTGGCCAACCGTCCCAGCCTGTCGCCGGCCCAGATTCCCCGTCTGACTCCCGAGGTGGTTACCAAGCTGCGGGCCAAGCAGCAGGGGCGGAACATCGACACCAACTTCGTCGACTTCCAGCAGCTAGAGGACACAGTGGACCCATTCTCCGACTTCGAGCACGATGCGGAGCAGCGAGCCATCCGCCTCTCCCAAGGAAATCGCCGTGCCCCGGCTGTGCCTTCCGGCAGCGGTCGGACTCTGGCTTCGGCGAACCCTCGAGGCGCCATTCCTCGCAGTCTGCTCGGTTACCGGACCTACGGGGTGCTCTCCCTCGACGGCCAGCGTCAGGCCATCGTGAAGCAGAATGGCCGGATCGTGCCCTACCATCTCAAATCCGGCGCTCCGCTCCCTGGGGCTGAGGGTGGATTCGTGGTTCATCTTGGGGGTGACAACCGCGTCTGGGTCGAAGATCCCAATGCCCAGGACGGGGAGAGCCGGTTCTTCGAGCTTGGCTCGAGCACTCCGACCGCCGTTGCCCAGGTCCCTCGGCATCTGCTCGGAGCCCGGGGCGAAGACGACACGGGAGATCAGGGCTCCAGGACACAACCGGTGGCCGTGTTTCTCGACGACATCTTCGAGTGACCTCTCCACGTCTGTTCCCGAAGTAGCCCAGTCGCAGCCTCAGTCGCAGCCAGAGTCAACGCATCAAGGAAGGCAACGCCCATGTCTAGCATCACCCTCGAGAATGGCCATCCCTGGCCCGGTCCCGGCGATCCCACGGTTCAGGCATATCTGTTGCGTAACCTTTCCAGGGTCGACCCGGAGGTCTTGAACAGGAATCTCCGAGGCGTCCTGAACTTGTTGACCCAGTTCGATTCGGATCTGACCATGGAGGTACTGCGTCACCTGGACGACCAGTCAGTCCCGGGTTTGAGCCGCCTGCTGCTTCACCTGGTCTGGGAAGATCCCCGCCCAGAGCTCCAGGCCAAGCTGCTTCACCTGCTGGGAACTCAATCGGACAGGGAGGATCACGTTCCTGAGCTGCTCCGGCTCAG
>JAJFLN010000035.1 GCA_021772705.1 Candidatus Cloacimonadota bacterium
CGTGAAGCTGCTTCACGAACTCCGGCATCAACTCCCGGGAAATCTCCCGGCGGGACAGCACGGTGAGCTGCTGCAGGAATGGCCCCACCAGAGCCTTCACGTGCCTCCTGAGAGCCGGCGTGGTCAACAGCACCGGTGGCAATCCAGCTGCCTCGAAGTCGTCGCATCCCTGCGTCACGAGCCGCAGCAAGGCCTGCAATCTGCCGGGGGACAGGGCGACATAGTCCTCCTTGTCCACCAGGGCCTCCGCGAGCTCTGTCTCCAGTTCCGGCGAGAAGGTCATCACCGGCAATCGGGCTCCGGCAGTTCTCACGGCACCCGACACATGCCGAGCGATGGCGGAGCGCACTGCCTCCGTGAGCAGCACGGGTTGACCGTGGTATTCCTTTGACGCCGCTATGGCCTCCAATATCGCCGTCCGGTCCCGAATGCCCACGCCCTCAGAAAGCAGGCCGCGGAACACGGCCAGTACGCTGCCCCGATCCACCTCGGAGACGGCCTCATACACTGCGGGAGAGGTCCTGCGTACTTCGTCGAGAAGGTCCTCCAGTTCCTGGCGCCCCAGGAGCTCCTCGGCGCTCTGCCGGACCCGCCGTTCGACGAACCGGACGATCTCCGGCTCCGGCTGGTCCTCGTCCTCGGACTCCGGCGCGAAGACATTGGACTCCGCGACCAGCTGGCCTCGCAGGTCGAGGGCCATGCCCGTGGCGGAGAGGGAGGAGACCACCGTCACGGTGATGGGCGGCACGTGCATTCCCAGCTCCCGTTCCACACGAGATCGCAACCTGGCGAGTTCGCTCTCCAGCGATCGGCCCTGCTCGAGCAGCCGGCCGAAGAGCGGCAAAGACAGGCGCAACTCCAGGACGCGGAATGAGGAGCTACCGGTTGCCAGGGTGCTCGCTGCCTCCTCCTCATCGGCCGAACCGGCCTCGAAAGCCCGGCGTGAGTAGAGCCCCAGCACCACCGCCGCCAGAAGAAAGGGAGAGCTGGGCAGGTCGGAGCCGACGCCGAACAGGGTCAGCAGAATGGCCAGGATCGCCGAGGCGGATCCCAGGGCGCGATGCTGCGTCCCGAACTGGGCCATGGCGTCGTCGGCGACACTGGAATCGGAGGAGCTCTTGGTGATGAGCAGGCCGGTTGCCATGCTGATCAGGAGGGACGGTATCATCGAGACCAGGCCATCCCCCACCGTGAGAAGCGCGTAGCCGGAGATCACCGGGAGCAGGTTCTCGGTGCCGGACTGGAGCCCCATGTAGACGCCGGCTCCGATGTTGACGCTGAAGATGAGGATTCCCGCCAGGGTTTCACCCTTCACGAACCTGGAGGCGCCATCCATGCTTCCATAGAAGTCCGCCTCTCGCTGAATCTGGTCCATCTTCTCCTCCGCCTCCGCGGAGCTGATCTGATCGTTGTCCAGGAGAGACTGAACCGCCATGATCTTCAGCGGCATGGCGTCCAGGCGGAACCGGGCGGCCACCTCGGCAACCCGCTCAGCCCCCCGGGAGATGACCAGGATTTGGATGACCACCAGGATCAGGAAGACCACGAATCCGATGGCCAGACTGCCACCGACCATGATCTGACCGAATGATCGGATCAGAACTCCCTCGAACGCCTCCCCCTGCATCAAGATCAGCCGGGTCGACGCGACGTTCAGACTGAGACGGGCCAGTGTCATCACGAGCAGGGCCGCCGGAAAGACAGACAGATCCAGCGGCCGGCGAACCGAGCTGACAACCAGGACCGTGGTGAGGGCCATGGCCAGATTCAGGACGAGCATCACGTCCAGGAGACGGGCCGGAACAGGGGCCATCAGCATCACGATGATGCCGACCAGCGCCGCCGCTGTGATAGCGTCACCCCGGCGCCTGGAGCTGGCACTGGGCGTCACGAGAGTGGAGCTCAAGTGCGGCTCCCTGCGTCAGAACCGGCGTCCTTGAAGTGCGCCTCGATCTGCTGGTCCAGCCTGGCGCCCACGTGGGAATCGCCATCGGAGGCCTTCTGCTCTTCCTTGACCTCCCGGTCAGTCATCTTCTGGGAGGCCGCGAAGAGCTGGCGCGAGACGGCATACTCGGCAGCTCCAAGGGCGAGCCAGACCACGCCCATCGCCAGGGGCACCCGGAACATGACCGCCTCCAGGCCAGGGAGGCCCGAGAGCTCCTCCGCCCCGGGCCAGACGGCCCAGACGGCGCCGCCCAGGGCAGCCAGCCGGATGAGGGCCACGAAACCGTTGGCCGCCAGGTTGACCGGCGACCAGGAACGGGCACCGGGGAACTGAAAGGGCCGGGCCGGGTCAGGCTTGCATCTCATGGGCGCCCATAGCCTGACGCCCAGGCTCTTGCGCAGTACGAGATGGATCGCCAGAATGGCCAGGACCGGGGGCAGGATGAAGGCCGCTGCCATGGAAGGCAGCCCCGACAAATCAGGCGGCATCCCGAACCGGGCAGCGACGAGGCTGTCCCTCACGAAGAGGCCCAGGTCAGAAAGGGCCGATGGCGCTGCAAACCTGAGCGCCAGCAAGGCTGCCACGAGGGTGAGGGGACGGGTCAGGGGCGACAGGTCGGCGAACCGCCCCTCCTGGGCGAGCCGTTCCAGCTTCTTCACCGAAGCCGGATACCGCTTGTCCTCATCCATGAGAACCGTCAAGTCCATCATCGCGGGCCTCCTGCCGGAAGAACCACCCCGGCGGCTCGAGTGAGGGAGGCGGAGGCGCCGGTTCCGAGAATGGCCGGCGCCGCCAGGGTCAACAGGACGAACATGCAGAGCGATCGGAGGAGCAGCAGGCTCTCGGCTGCAGCGGAGGAGTCCAGCGCCCGGGCACCCAGGGCCGTGGCGACCTCGAGACAGATGGCCAGCGTGGCCAGGGGCGCCAGGACGAAGAGGAACACTTGAAAGTAGAACTCGCCCAGGTCGATCAGGGCCTGCATCAGACTTCCCTGATCTATCCAGGCGCCGGGCGTCAGGCTGGTGAAACTGAAAGAGAGGGCGAGGATCACGATCCTGTCCAGCCTCAGTGCCACGATGGCGCAGAGAGCGGCCAGGAGGCCGATCCTGCCCCCCAGGTTCTCCCGCTCTTCCTCGAGTACACCCTGGAGGGACATCCGGCCCCCGGCCAGCGCCCCCCCGAGGACCTGTCCCCCATGACGCACTGCATCAAAAGCCAGCCGGAAAGGCAAGCCGAGCAACAGCCCGGCGACCAGTTCGCCCACTCCGGCCACGGCAAGGCCAAACCAGGAGAACGCCTCGGCTCCCGGCGGCAGCGCCTGGTAGAGCGCAACCGTCAGGCTGAACAGCAAGGCTCCTCGGATTCCGGCCGGCAGTGCCCCACCCAGGGGGGGGACTGCGACGAGCAACAGCCCGGCCACCCTGCAGCCGCAGAGCAGAGCGCTCTGAAGCGCCACATATGTCAGGTTGCCGGTCACGATTGGATTCGGACGAAAGGTTATTGAATGAAGCGGCTGAAATCCGAGAAGAGAGCGGTGGTGAAGCGAACGAGCTGGTCCATGATGGCCGGGG
>JAJFLN010000341.1 GCA_021772705.1 Candidatus Cloacimonadota bacterium
GGGACCCCCTGGGTGACATGCACCCCCGGGACCTCTGTGTCTCCCCGATCTCTGCGAACTCTGAGTAACCTCCTGGGTCATCGCGACTGAGGCCACCCCTGCGTGACACTCCCGTTGCTGCTTCGCCCGTGTTGCTCCACCGGGGGCCCGTCAGCTAAGGTGGTAGGGTTATGTTCGGATTGGGGATTGGCCGGTCGGCCTACCGGCTTCTGGCAACTGGGCTGGGCCTGGTTCTCCTGCTCCCGGCGCACTCGCTGGGGCAGGGAGTTTCCACGGCCCGGCGGGTGTCGAGCAGGATCGGGATGGCGCCCCGAGCCCGACTCAAGCAAGTCCTTCGCGGGTCCACGCCAGCCAATCTGCGCCGCCAGCGGGCCAGGGAAGGCAGCTATCGGGCACGACTCAAGATCCGGACCCTGGAGGATCGGTCGCAGGTGCCGAATCCTCCCCTGACGGGAGAGTGGAGCGACGGTCGCAGTGTGATGGTGCTCCGGGAGTTGACCGGAAACAGGCTGATGATCTCCCGGCCTGGATCGTGGCAGCCCGATCGGGTTTACGCCATCGTGGCCTCCGAATCGGAGCGGCTCGTCCTGGTGGGTGAGAACCCTGTGATGGTGGCCGGTAGATTCCGTCAGCTCCGAGAGGACGGCGCCCTGAGTCTCTCCGCCGATGCCAACACCCTGATCGGTGTCATGCGCGTCTTCGACGAATACTCCGATGGGAGTCGAACCGCCCCGGGGCGTATCCAGGTGACTCCCCTTTCGTGGCGACGCCGAGTGCCGCTGGACCCGGCCACTGTCGCGGCGTGGGAGACGGCGAAGAACAGCCAGCCCCTTCGGCTCATGATGGAGAAGCAGAGGAAGGAAGAAGAGGAGGCCCGCAGGCGGGCCGAAGCCGACGAGCGGCGGCGCCAGGAGGAGGAGCGACGCAGAATCGAGGAGGAGGAGATGGCTCTCGAGGCTGCATTCCTCGACGAGGACTATGACCCCCACTCCCGGATACCTCGAATGCCCGCCATGCCGCCGGCGCCGGCCCTGGTGGTCCTGGCGGCGGCCAGCGCGACGGAGGAGCGGGCTGCGGAACCGGCGGCAGGAAAGACACCTCGCCGCAGGGTGACGGCGGGAGGGATGGGGGCCTCTTCCGTCAGTCCGGAGGTCAAAGCGTACCTGACCGAGACCGTGCCCGCGGTTAGGGCGAGCCTGAAGAGGCTCGAGACCGTCAACAAGAGCCTGAATGCCAAGATGATGGCGAACCCGTTACAGGCCATGGGAATCGTGACCACGGGCCTGATGCCCGCCCTGGCTGACTTCAGGAAGATCGTCACATCTCGAAAGCCGGCAAACAGGGAGCTCACGAAGGTTCACACCAACCTGACAGAGGCAGTGTTCCTCCAGGAACAGCTGCTGCCGGCCATGAAGGGGGCCGCCATGTCCCCGGGACCCGCGTCCATCTCCAGGCTGAAGAAGCTCGGAGATCAGGTGGCGCGGAAGATCCGGGCCTTTGAAATGGGTGTGGCCGTCCTCGCCGGCGCCTCTGGCCGGGGACCGCGGCCGGAGTGATTCCCGCCTCCGATGAGCCTCATCCAGATACTCAGGCGGGACATCTACCCTCGGCTCGATCACGCTCGGATTTTCGGCGACCTGTCGGCCTCCACGGAGGAGGGGACCCGGATACGGGCCGCCTGTCCTTCTTGTCAGTCCGGCGGTGTTTTCCTTCTCGATCCAAACCGGGCCCACGGATTCTGTCTGCGCCGTTGCGGCCGGATCTCCTGGTGGGGAATGGCGCGCCGCGTCATGGAGCTGGCGCCGGAGGAGGCCCTCGCCTGGCTGGCGGATCGGGCCCGGGTTGAACTGGCGGAGGTGCGTAAGGCCCGATTCAAGTCTTTCGAGCAGGCCGAACGCAGGGCGGATCTGCTGGAGAGCATCTATCAGCTGAGTCTCGCCGATCGATACCCCCGCTCCGGAGCTGCCAAAGGGGACAGGGCTCCCGGTCTCGCGGAGCTGGGCGACCTGCCTGGCAACGGGAGCCTCCTCTCCCGGCTGAAGCGCCGGGGGTTTCAGAGGGCCGAACTGCACTGGCTTCTCGAGGCTCGTATCCCGAAGGGGGGGCAGGTGGTGCTCCACCGGGGGTTCGAGGGCGAGGGCCTGGGTCTCTTCTGGATCGGGCCTGAGTCCGGCCAGGGTCTCCGGGAGGAGCGGTTCGTCTCACCGGCACCCTTGCCGCCCCCGCTCATTCCCTTTCGGTTCAACGAGGTCGTCGGCTCCAGGACCCTGGTGCTGGTGGACAGCGTTCGCGAATGTCTTCGTCTCGTCGAGAATGGCCTGGCCGAGACCTGCGCCTTCGTGCCCGGCATCGCCGAGGAGCCTCAGCTGCAGGCGGCCACTGACTGGAGGATAGGAGCCATCTATCTGGAGCCCGACAGCCCGTATCTGGCCCAGCGGATCGAGACCGTGCGCCGCTCAGGAGTCGCCGTCCCTCTGGTCATGCCCTTGCCCGCCAGGACCTGGACAGGTGGCCCGGCGGGGGATCCGGACCGGTCCCGGCAGCCGGACCTGCTGGCCGACGCCGTCCACGGGACCCGATGGAATTGCCAGGTCATGCTTCAGGAGTATGACCTGGACACCGACGCCCAGCGCCAGGAGGCCTTCGCCCGGTTGTTCCTGGCCTGGCAGGACTGCGAGAGCCCCCTGGAGCGGGACCACATGATCGACGCCCTGGCCGAAGCCTGCCGAATGGGACGCAAGCAGGTCTTCGAGGAATTCCAGGTCCGGGAGAACCGGCAGACACGAACTCAGCTGGAGTCCAGCTACAAGGATCTGTTCCGGGAAGGGGACAGCCTGGCTGGGCAGGGGCGATTCGAGGAGCTGAAGGACCTTCTGTTCCGGAAGAACGCCGAGATCGCCGGCAGGGGATTCCTGGAGCGGCCCGAGCCTTTCGAGCCGGGCCAGTTCTGTCAGTCCGTCCAGGAACTGCCGGAGGGTATCAAGACCGGCTATCCCGACCTAGACAGGTACATCCGGATTCTCCCCGGCGAAGTGATCGTCGTCGGCGCCCGGCCCTCCCACGGCAAGACGACCTTCGCCATCAACCTCCTGTACAACCTGCTCAATTTCAACAAGCTGTTTCGCCGGGAGGAGCCATTCATCTTCTTCTCCTACGAACTGAACGAGGAGTTCGTGACGGCCAAGCTCCTCTCCCGGATGACGGGCCGCCACTCCTTCTACGAAGTCCTGGAGTACCTGCGATCCGGGTTGAGGACCGACTCCCTGCTCGAGGATGCCCTGGCCAGGTTGAAGGGGTTCGGCCCCTATCTGTACATCGTCTGCAAGCCCAGGATGACCGCCGAGGACCTGCTGGCTTTCTGCCAGAGCGTCTGGTTCAAGCATGGCTGTATCGGAGCCGTGCTCATCGACTACTTGCAGATCGTCTCCACGCCTCGTCCGATGCCGACGCGTGAGCAGGAGATCTCCTACATCATCAAGCAACTTCGCATCGCCGGCACGGAGTTCAAGTGCCCGATTCTCTCCCTGGCCCAAGCTGTTCGAGGGGGGCCGGAAGCCAGGCTGGAGCGGCCCGGTATTCAACATCTGATGGACGGCCGGGTCATCGAGCAGGAGAGCAACACGATACTGATGCTCTTCAACCCCGAGATTCAGAAGGCCCAGTCGAGCACGACGGACCTGCTCGTGGAAGAGGACATCGTCCCCCTGGAGGTGGTGGTCCGGAAGAACAAGTACGGGGCCATCAACCGCATCATCCAGCTGGAGTACAAGATGCGGACCAACGAGATCAAGAACCGGGGCGGGTTCGTGACGGTCTACGAGATCTGAGGGTCCGCGTCACTCGTCGTCAGAGTCTTTGCGGATCAGGTCCGAGATGTGGGTCAGCTCGTCCATGAAACGATCCAGCCTGTTGTCGAGGCGGCGCAGCCGTTCCGCCGATTCTGAGCATTGGTCTCGGGAGTGATCCTGTTCCAGGTGAACCCGGAGCAGATCGATCAGGGACTTCTGGTTCATCAGGAGCATCATCATGAGGCTTCTGACTTCCTTGTACTCCAGGGCACGCACGTCGAGAGTCATTCCAGGACCCCTTGTTGGTCGAGTGTGAGAGACCGCTGAGGCGGAGTCGGCGTCTAACGCCTGCTCCGGAGGGTCATCTTACGCCAACCTGTCGAAGGATCAAAGCCGGCCAGTGGAGGCCCGGTTGCCCGATGCCTCGATGGCGGCGACGCTCTCCTCCATCTGCCACCGCGTCCTGAGCTGTCGAAGTTCCTGGATGAGCTCCCTCCGGGCCTGGAGGCGGCGGGTCTGTTCGGCTCTCACGGCTTCCTTGAAGAGCATGTCGTAGGGCTGCTCGATGGACTCCTGCAGTACCGGCAAGGGAGCGAAGCCGGTTCTGAGCGGTAAGGGAGCCTGGCCCTCGATGGTGGTGGACTTGCGTACGTGGACGATGCCGAGGCCGGCGGCGATGAGAACCGCCACGGCCGAGAAGATCGCGAAGAAGCGCTTGGCACTGTTCATTCTGACGACTCCTGGTTGCTCAGGATACGTAGGATCGCCTCCCGGAGGTTCGACGGAGGACCGTATCCATCTTGGGTATCGGCCCGTTTGCGCTCCTGGATGAAGGCTGCGCTGCGATTGATCAGCGAAAGGGGGCCGCCGGGCAGGTTCGAGTAGTCTTCCCGGATGATCTGCAGATACCGGGAGTCCGGCAGGCTGAGGCCCAGCTCCTGCTGGTAGATTGCATCAATGTTGAGATAGGCCTCCAGCTCGTCATGCTGGTCGTGACCCGGGAAGGGAAGTACGCCGGGGCCAGGGTAGATGTGGCCTCGAAGGAACTGCAGGGAGTGAGTGGCCTCGTGGGCCATCACCGCTGCCAGTGTGACCTTCCGGATTCGTTCCAGGTAACCTGGGTCCTGCAACTCCCGGTCTTGTGCCTCGCCAGTCGGTACGAGTCGCCGTGTCTTCAGGTCGTTGATCACGACCAGGGTGCCAATCCCTCGGCGAAAGACGGGCAACGTGGCGCCGAACCGGCCCTTCGACAATTCCTGCTGGGCAATGGAGATCGGGTCCAGCCGGTCCTGGCCCTCCTGAATCAACTCCAGGATGCTCAGAGGAAGCACGACAGTTGCCCACTCAGAGCTGTTGAGGGTGTCGGCTATGGAGCGGTTCCGATCTCCGGAACCTCGCCACATCTCGACGACTTCCCGGTACTCTTCTGGGAAGATCAGGCCGCCGGGCCGGGCCGAGTATCCAGTCAGCAGTCCCGCTGCGAGGAGCAGGACTCCAAAGGTGGACAGGCGGAGCAGCCCGGGCATCAGTCGATTCCGGTTCACCCTCCAGCTATCGGCGGCCCGGCCCGTCGATGGTTAGGGGCCGCGCAGAAATCAGCGAGACGGGGGGGACGGCGATCGAGACGGGGTCGCTGAATCGGCCGGGACATGGTTGGCCGCGTGATAGGAGCTGCGAACCAGAGGCCCGGACTCGACCTGCCGGAATCCCAGCTCTCTGGCCCGGCGTCCCAGGGAAACGAACTCCTCGGGGTGGTAGTACCGCGCCACCGGGACGGGACCCCGGGGAGGCTGAAGGTACTGACCGATGGTGATGACGTCGCAGCCCGATTCACGCAGGTCGGTCATGACCTGATCGATCTCCTCCAGAGACTCTCCCAGGCCGACCATCAGACCCGATTTGGTCAGGCCATCGGGAGCCATCTGACGGGCACGGCTCAACAGCTCCAGAGAGCGGCCGTAGTCTCCCGACGGTCTGATCTTACGATAGAGGGAGGGCACGGTCTCGACGTTGTGGTTCAGCACTCTGGGGCCGGCATCCAGGACGATTTGCAGGGACTCGAGAGACCCGCGGAAATCGGGGATCAGGACCTCCACATCCGTACCGGGACACTTGGAGTGAATCGCTTCAATGGTACGGGCAAAATGTGCCGCGCCCCCGTCGGGCAAGTCGTCCCGGGCGACGCTGGTGAGGACAGCGTGACGCAGCTTCAGGACCGAGACGGCCCTGGCAATGCGGCGGGGCTCCTCCGGGTCCGGCGGGGCCGGCGGCTTGCCGAAGTCGATGTTGCAGTAGGGGCAGTTCCGAGTGCAGGTGTCACCCAGGAGGAGGAAAGTGGCGGTGGCCTGGTTGAAACACTCGCCAATGTTCGGGCAGAGGGCACTGCGGCAGACCGTGTTGAGAGACTCGTCCTGCAGCAGCCGATCGACCTTGCTGAAAACTCTTCCCCAGGGGGGCGGGACTCGGAACCAAGCGGGCTTCCTGGCTTGCTGTCTCACTTCCTGAGACCCACCTTCTTCTCATCGAAGTTGGTCTGATAGAAGCTGGCGAACTGGTTGAGAATCTCCTGGGCCGCCTCGCTGCCCCCGTCGGCGAGCTTCTTCAGCTCCACCTCGGCGGCGCGGCGCTTGTCGGGGGACTGATCGTAGAGAGACTTCTCCAGGGCGCTCAGGTCAGAATCGACCCTGGCTGCATCGGTCATCTTCGAACTGTCCGTGGCACTGGCGACGGCGCTCCGATTGGAGATCTTGCCCTCCCCGGCCAGCTGCTGCAGATGAGTGTCCATGGTGACCATGCCCAGGGCGGAGCTCTGGGAGATGGCGTTGGGGATGAGATGGGTCTTGCCTTCCTGGATCAAACGAACGATGGGCGGGGCGGCGATCATGATCTCTCTGGCGGCGATTCGGGCGTCTCCAGCGATGGAGGGAAGCAGCTGCTGGGCGATGACGGCCCGGATGGTCATCCCGAGCTGGGTGCGGATCTGCTGCTGCTGATAGGGAGGGAAGATGTTGATGAGCCGGTCCACGGCCTGACCCGCCGTGCGAGCCGGCAGGGTGGTGATGACCAGATGGCCGGTCTCGGCGAGCTTGAGGACTCCGGCGATGGTCTCCAGGTCGGGCATCTCGTCGATATAGATCACGTCGGGGGCCTGCTTGAGGACGACCTTCAGTGCCGAGGTATAGGAGGCCGTGTCCCGGCCCAGCTGACGCTGATTGACCAGGCTCTTCTTCGTCTGGTGGACGAACTCGATGGGATCCTCGACGGTGATGATGTGGCACTCCCGGGTGTTGTTCACGTGATCGAGCATGGAGGCCACGGTGGTGGTCTTGCCCGAGTCGCTCGGGCCGGCCACCAGGATCAGGCCCTCGGGCTGCTCCAGGAGCTTGGACACCATTTCGGGAATCCCCAGCTCCTGCAGCGAGGGTATCTGCCCCATGATCGTCCGGAAGGCGACGGCCACACCTGCCTTCTGGCGGAAGACGTTCGCCCGGAAGCGGCCGACGCCTGGGATGTCGAGAGTCATGTCCAGCTCGCCGGTCATATCGAACTGGGTTCGCTGCTCGTCATTCATCATGACTTCGAAGACCATCTTCTTCAGCAGCTCGGCGGGAAACTTCTCCTGATTGTAGGGCCGGAGTTTGCCTCCAAAACGGCCAACCGGTGGCGAGCCAGCGGAGAAGATGATGTCCGAGGCGCCCTTGGCGACCATGTTCTGCAGCATGTCCTTGATACTCATGGCTTGCTCCGTCCCGGCGTCAGTGGCCGATCAACCTGGCCAGGAATCCCTTCTGTTCATCTGACCTCGCCGCACTGGCATCGTCGCCGTCCGCTTTGGAGGTCATCTGCTTCGTGATCGCTGCCAGGCGGTCGCTGAGGACGCCGGCGATGTTGTACATCAGGGTGCCCCAGAGAACCGGGTCCTTCTGGCGCAGGACATCGAGTTTCTCCCGGTTCACGGTGTAGAGCCCTGTGTGGCCTGAGGCCCGGGCTCCCGTGGAGCGGGTGGTGCTCCGGATGACGGCCATCTCTCCGAAGACCTCCCCTTCTCCCAGCGCTGCCAGCACGGTGGCCTGGCCGTTGGTTTCCTTCACCACCTCGATCTGGCCATCCCGGATAATGAACAGGGAGCTTGCCTTGGCGCCCTCCTTGAAGAGGAAGTGTCCCGATGGGATCGCCACCTCCTCGACCAGGAAGTCCAGAGTTTCGAACTGTTCGTCCGACACGTCCTTGAAGATGGGTGAATCCTTCAGAAACAAGATATCCAGCATCGCTCGCCCCTTGTCGCTCTGATCGGCAGGTGACAGATCCATTCAGCCCGGTGCCGTCCGAAGGTCCGGTGTTCCGGAGGGACCGGCCGTGAACCGGGAGGCAGCGGCTGCTGCCTCCGGC
>JAJFLN010000342.1 GCA_021772705.1 Candidatus Cloacimonadota bacterium
TGCATGAGGTATCTCAACGATCCATCCATGCCTCAGCGTAGAGCCCGAGAACATCCTCCATGCGAGCCACATACTCGGCATCAACCTTTGGGATGCACCACATCTTCTTCTGCCATGGCTTCAACTGCTTCTCCTGGAGTCGCCTGCGAACGGTGTCCTCAGAGATGAACTCGTGCTCGGTCAGTTCAACGAGTCGCCCCGCAAGCAACTTGAGAGTCCATCGAGCAGAACCGGGGGGAGGTTTCGAGCAAGCCGTCGCCACCAAGAGAGCTTCATCCTTCCCCGTGAGCTTCCGCTGAGAACCAGGCCGAGGGAGCTCGCTAAGCGCTTGCTCCAGACCCTCCTCTACGAATCGCTTCTTCGTCCTATAGACGGTAGAGGTCCCCGTGGAAATGGTCGCAGCGATCTCGAAGTCCTTCACCCCACGGTCTGCTGCGAGGAGTATCTGCGCACGGATGAGCACTCGAACCCTTCGAGTGCCTCCGGAGATCAGCTCCTCAAGTTGCTTTCGCTCATCTGACGTCAGGTCTACTCTGTACCGGATGTTCATCAGGCTCCCTTCCTTCAATCGGAGCTAATCAACCATCCAGCGATACGATCTGTCGATCCTCATGAGAGAAGAATTCACAGACAAGCAAGGCCAGTACCTCGCGTTCATATACGCCTACGAACTCCTCAACGATCGCGCCCCGGCTGAAGCAGATATGCAGCGATACTTCGGCGTCACGCCACCCAGCGTCCATCGGATGGTCTTGGAACTGGCACAGCGTGGACTGATCTGTCGGCAACCCGGGGTCTCCAGAAGTATCCGCTTACTGATCCCAGACGATGACATTCCCCGTCTGAAGCGACAAAAGCGAGATTGAAGTGATCAAAATCACTGCGGCGAGGTACTACGCCCGCGCTACGCAGAAGCCCGCCACTTCATGCAAACTTAGGCCAGCCGGTCCCTGACACCTATCTCCCGTAAACAGTCAGCATGTCGACGCATGCGATTGACTGACTACACAGCACAAAGTAGGGCGAGGCCCTCACCGACCTGTGCTAAGTTGTTCTTGTGCAGTAAGCGTCCGGCGAATTGCCGGGTTGACGCGGAGGGTCGATTTCGCAGCGTGCGTGTTGCGCCTGGCCTGCCACCGTGGCGAGCACGCCTTTCGGCGCACGCACGAAGGGCCCGGTGCGAGCATCACACCGAGTTGAACGTGGTCTTGAGGTCGCTCGGGGACTGAACCATAGTCAGTGCCCCGACCTGTTCCAGGTCACGGCGGTGGTCGAGCGTCGCCGAGGTTGTCGGAGGCAATCCTCGCTGCCTTCCACCGATCCGGAAGTAGGTGCTCAACGGGGTCGTTCTTCTTGAGCTTGGCCAGCTCGGGAAGCACCTTGGTGAGGTACTCCCAGGGTTCGACCTCGTGACGCCGGCAGGTTGCGATCACGCTGTAGAGGATCGCCGACTGGTGGCCGCCCTTGTCGCTACCGGCGAAGAGCCAGTTGTTTCGGCCGATCACCACGTGACGCAGTTCGCGCTCAGCCACGTTGTTGTCGATGGAGAGGAGCCCGTGATCCACGTAGCGGTTCAAGGCATCCCACTGGTTCACGGCGTAGCCCATGGCCTGACCGATGGCGCTGCTCGGGAGCACCTGAGGCTGCTCCTGGTCGAGCCACTTCTTGATGTTGTCGAGAACTGGAAGAGCTTCCTTCTGACGATGCTCTCGGCGACCCGCTTCGTTCAGGTCGCGGCACTCCTTTTCGATGTCGAAGAGGTATCCGATGTAGATCAAGCCCATGGTCGCCAGGAGCACGTCATTGTTCCGGGCATCGTAGAACTTCCGCCGCACGTGGGCCCAGCAACCGACCTCCTGGATGTCCCCCTTCAGGAAGAGCTGGTCGTAGCCGCCGTAGGCATCGCACTGGAGGTAGCCGGCGTAGCCGCGCAGAAACCTCTGCGGCCACTCCTGCTTCCGGTCCCTTGAGTAGTCGAAGACGACGTAGGGGTGGGCCTGGTCTCCGACGTAGACCCAGAGACGGCCGGTTCGGGTCTTCCCCTTCTCCAGCACCGGGACAGGAGTGTCGTCGGTGTGTACCTTGCGGCTCTCCAGGAGCAGCCGCTTCATTCCCAACACCACAGGCTCCAGCAGTCGGGCGCATCGGCCGACCCAGTCCCCCATCGTCGAGCGAGACAGAGGCAGCCCCCAACGCTTCGTGATCCCCTCCAGGCGATTCAGGGGAAGATGATCGGCGTACTTGGAGATCACCACGTAGGCCAGCAAGCCCGGGCCCGCCATCCCCTTGTGGAACACTCGTTCCGGAGCCGGTGCCAGCCGCACGGTCTCCTGGCACTGGTGGCAAGCGTACTTGTGACGCACGTGCTTCTTCAGCACGAAGGAAGCCGGGACGTAGTCGTATTCGGTGGTGACCTCTTCCCCGATGTGCTCCAGGGTCGCTCCGCAGCTGCAGACCTTCTCGGCCTCGGGGAGATCATGATCGATCTTCTCTTCCTGCAGATCCTCCGGGGGCTTTCGCCGGCCGTGCTTCTCCTTCTCCGAGGTGTCTTCTTCGGACTTCCCGGCTGGCTCGAGTTGCTGGCGCTCCGGGAGCCGGCCGCCAGTCTCGACAAGTATCTCCTTCAGCTCAAGCCGGAGCTGCTGCGGGTCGAGCTTTTCCGAGCTCCGTCCGAAGTGGTTCCGTCGCAAGACGGCCAGCTGGTGCTGCAAGGCATCGATCTGCAGGTCCCGGGCCTGCAGTTCGTCGACGAGACCAGCGATGATCTCTTGGAGCTGCGCCGGATCTGTCGGCAGAGAAGTGACCTTGGCACCCATGTCCTAATTCAAGCATGGGTGCGAATGAGGATCCAGTTCTTTCTGCGAGTTTCTACCGGCTTCGGCGGGAATCTCACGCAGCGCGGCTGTACCGCTTCGTTCGCGACGTCGATCTCAGGTCCAGACCCTCGAGGATCAGCATCAGCTCCGCGCTGCTGATCTCCACGTCGGTACCAGAGCTACCTGAAGGGAACTGGAACACCCCGCGCTCCAGCCGCTTGTACCAGATGCAGAGACCCGTCCGGTCCCAGTAGAGCACCTTCAGCCGATTCCCCCTCCGGTTCCGGAATACGAAGAGGTGGCCTGAGAGTGGGTCCCGGCGCAACAGACTCCGGGTCATCCCCACCAGCCCGTCAAAGGAGCGACGCATGTCCGTCGGTGCCAGACAGAAGAACACCCGCACCGACGGCGGAAGGGACATCAAGGCAGGGACTCCAGGGTCAGCACGAGCTTTCGAAGCAGTGCCGGGTCGAAGTCGGAGTGCACTCGGATGCTCCGCTTGTTGAGGATCGACACCTCCAAGGAATCCTTCTTCATGGGCTCTACGATCCGCGCCTCGACGAACTCCGGTGCTGCATCGGCCTCAAGGGCATCCTTCTCAGGTTCCGGGGCCTTCGAGACGACCAGCTGCCGCTCGACACTTCCTCCAAAGCGCCGCTTCCAACCCGAGAAAGTGCACGCGTTCAAACCGTGACGACGGCAGAACTCGGCCTGCGTCAAATCGCTCCGTTGCCACCGCAAGACGAGACGCCGCCACCGACGACGGTTCCGGGCCTCACGCTGATTCCTCGATTCCTTCACTGCCATCCGAACCCTCCTTCCGGGTCAGATGGCTACCGTCTCATGCCGCTCCTCGGAAACGAAAGATGCAGTTCGCCGGACGCTTACCTTGTGCAGACGGCTCCTCGACACGCCGCCGCTGGGCGGAGACTAACTCGTTCCTGTCCGGAAACCGGGGGTTCAACGAAACCGTGGTTGGTAGCTGGGGTCAGTTTGGCCGCAAAGTTGACAGACACGCGTCGTTCAGTTGGCAATTGACCGTCGTCTCGAGTCTGTATCTGGCGCCGAGTTTCATTTCGAGATCAAATGACCCTCGGCGCTGCTGTTTGGCACCGCGAGTTCCGGAAGGTGAGTGAGACGGGGGGAGCGTCTCCGTTCAGGAGGCGATCCGGTGTCGCGCAAGCATCAGCAGATTCGCCGCGAGCACGGAGGCCCAGACGTAGGCTTTGAAGGACGCGTAGCCTTCCCACAGACAGCGGTCGAGTCCGAAGCACCGTTTCAGGAATGAGATACCGCCTTCGATGCCTGCCCGGAAGTTGCGCAGCACCTTGAAGACGCCAGCGCTGCTGGCCATCTCGGAGATGTCGATGCCTCGCTTCTTGTGCATGGCCACGTCTTTGACGCCCATCCCCTTGATGGCTGCCACGTTCACTTTGGAGGCATAGCCTCCATCGAGGCTGGCTTGACGTGGAGGGCGTTCGTAGAGCTCGCTCTGCCGTTGGATCATTCGCGTGGCCAACGTCGTGTCTGCAGGGTTGCCTTCCTCGATGACGCAGTCGAGGATGAGAGAGGACTTGCCGGTCGTCAGGGTGACCTTGTGTCCGAACTGAACTGCTCGGCGGTCCTTGATGATGATGTCGGTGTGAGGTTCGAAGATCGAGAAGAGCTTCTCATCTTGAGGGACGGTGTTGCCTTTCATGACGCGTTGCTCGGCCTGGTGGACGACAGTCTCTCCGAGGTCGATGTACTGTCCCAGGTCACTGGCCAGAGCCTTGGCGATGTCCTCGCCAAGTAGCCCGGAGGGTTTGACCTGGTTCAGTCCGTCGGCTGCTGCTTGTGCAGCCCGCATGGTCCTCCGGGTTGTCATCAAGAGATCCTGGTAGGCCTTCCTTCGGGTGAGCAGGTCCTTGCTGTTGAGCACCTCCAGTGCTCGGCGCTTTGCCCGACGAGTGTGCCACTCGCCCTGTACCCCGAACAGCTTCTGCCCTCGTTTCATCAAACGGCTCAGGACGCGAACCACGTCGTACAGAAGCGAGGAGTCGGTAGGCACGTGGATGTTCGTCCCCACCACCGTGGCGTCCACTCGTACTCTCCGGCCGGCTTCAACCCGTGCAGCCTTCGCGACCCCGAGGAGCCCGTGGTTGATCTGATCGAGCGTTTCCGCCCGAATCCGCTTCATGTTGCTCTGTAACGTCGATCTCGTCGGAGAGGCATCGAAGAACCCAAGCTGACAGAATGACCGGTAGCTCTGCGAGTCGGCTAGATGAAAGGCCAGCTTCCTGTAGGAACACTGCGTCATCTGTTTCACGATCAAGACTCTCAGAACCTGCTCGGCGCTCATGCCTCTCCGCCCGGTCCCCGGGTTCTGGCATCCTCGCTGCAGGTCTTCATTCACCAGCTCAAGGAGACCCGGCTTCTCGCGTAGCAGCCGGTCCATCTCGGCCAGCTCCTCCCCGTGGCTGTGAACAACGAATCCACCCAAGAGGGGTGGTTGATCCTGTACTGTGGTTCGCATCGGAGGCGCTTCCTTTCACCCCCCTACTTGATTGCACCTCCAGCCTATCCACACGGGTGGCTGAAGGGAATGGAAGCCCTCCGATTTCCTATGCGATTCCGAAGAACTACAGCATCATGCCGCGACAACCCATCCGAGGAAGCCTCCGCCAAACCCATCGCCACCAAACGGATGCATGCCCCTCCCGCAAACCACGCACCCGTCATGTTCGAGCGGAAACAGCACCTGTGGCGACGATCCCGGCAGCCGCCTCATCCCGCATCACAACAGATCCTCTGGGTTTCCGGACGGGAACTAACTCGTCACCCGGCAAGGACCCTTCGCCAACCGGAATGCGACGTAACATGGATTCTAGTGGGAGTGTGAAGCTGGACGCTGTGATAGATTTTTCTCTTACGTTAGTCGGGACCCTTGGTATAATAAATGCGAGTCATGGGCGAGGGTGAGGTAGGCGTTCATGTCATTGCTCGCCGACAGGACAATGAACCCACAGACCAAAGAGCTACGACGGTTTGGTGTGTCTATGGTAGGCAGATGGTGCATGTGAGTGGCTAGCGCGGCATCAATTGAGGCATCCACTTGCGCCAACTCCAACCGACCATCAGGAGGCCGGAACATGACCCTTTACGCTAGATTCGGCACCATGGCATTTAGTCTGTTCGTGGTGCTCGTGCTTACGCACGATTCATTCGGAGAAACGCTTCCCCCGGCGATGCCAACACGGCAAGTGGTCCCTGAAAGTGCGATTGAACTACCGGAGTTCTATGGAGTCTACGTCCTTGTGCATGGCGCAACTGTACCGGCAACACCGACCAGTACGATAAACACTCTAGATGCGAAGCTCGAATTCCTGGTCTTTGACAAGTTCGTTTCTCAGCGAACCCCGCCTCTAGCATTGCACCGGGTACCCGTTTTGTCTCCTCCATCGCCAACCATTGAACAGGTTGTTTCGTTGGATGACTATTTCAACATGAACAACGAGCGTTTTCGCGATTCAATGGCCGCCATTTCTGGAATCCCTAAAGGCAGCACACTCGTTCCCTTCCTTGGGAAGCCGATAACGGGTCAGCCACAGATGACTCGACTGATTCCAGAGACTGAATTGACTCCAGGTCTGTATCAACTCGGTACGGGGCTACGGTTCTTGGTCCGGCCGGAAGAAGTTAGGGAGCAGACTGTAGCCGACGCTGTACACTTCGTTTGTGCACGAAAGTTGAGTCTTGAAAGCAAGGAGTTGAGTCGTGCCTTCAAGCTCCTGCAGTTTCGTCCTGAGCACTTCACGTCCTTACTAGAAAGGGCTCAGTTGTCGTGTCCGGACATCGTCAAGGGTTTCACGCAAGCCGGAAGAAGGAACACGTGCTTATCAAATCAAGTTGGAATCGACAAGGGAGTAGGAGTGTGGGAAAGCCAAAATGAAGCGTTACGACGGGACAGCATCATTAGCATCACTTTCGATGGCAACGGATCCATTGTTAGAGTGGGAGGCCCTTCACCAGCCGGCTTGGATGCCTCTTCCAACTCTCGTTCCATCGCAGAGTATATACGTGATGATAATGTTTTCCTGTGTTTCGAATGGGGTGTGGCGAGGTGCAATGGGCGTCCGATTGCGTCGCTTTCTCGCGAGGAGAGATCCGTTCCTCAGTATATGTTTATCAGTTCGTCGAGACCCCTGCAGTGCTTGAACGGGTACCGGAGGGGAGTGGTGTGCCTGCAGTATGGAACAAACGGGAGAGACTTGCTTGTTGGCCCTGATGGCACTTCAGCTAGCTCGCACCGGTTCACGACTCAACGTAACCACTAGTGACGGGCGCCTTTGAGAGGTAAACCTCGTGCAGCCGCCTACCAGGTCATGGCGTATGGTATCGCTCATTCTAGAGCGCATACCCGTGATAGGGCTGCAAAGGCGTTTAGCACCTGTGTCTGCAGGTATGTTCAGTTTGTCCGCTCTCTGATCGTCGCGGGCGGTCATCGGTCCCAAGCCGGGCGACAGGCGTTCACCTTGCGAGCACGGCGCACGACGTCGCCCTCAGTTCCAATGTGCTTCCGGCGTCTTGATTGTGACATCCACGCAAGCCCGAAGTCCCACAACGTCTCAGATAGCACGTTGCCTGATGTTCGCCGTCCAATTCGGCCTAACATTCGCCTTCCAATTCGGCCTAACAGAAGATTGCAGCACACGATCTCATCTGTCACGCCGGCTGCTGTCGCAGCCGACGCGCCAGACCGGGGCGACACCTCCGCTTCGCTCCGGCATCACCCCTTGACCTCGCAGCTGATTCCTAACGTTTTTCTTGACACATCTCCGGGGGGGGGGGCAAGCTGCATGCTAAACTTTGGATTCAGAACTGCGGAGGCTGAGCAGTTTTGGGTGAGGAGGGGCCGTGTCATTTCACACTAGAGCACTGAAAACTACGACTCTTTTGTTCCTCTTTGCACTGCTCGCAATCTGTGCGGCCATGGCTCCAGGCTGTGCAGGCGGCGGCGGCGACAGCGATTCCGATTCGGACCCAGTCAACGAAACTCTAGCCACCGGCGGCACGGGCGGGAACGTCGGAACCGGCGGCACGGGCGGGAACGTCGGAACCGGCGGCACGGGCGGCACGGGCGGGACCGGCGGCACGGGCGGCACGGGCGGGACCGGCGGCACAGGCGGTAGTGGAGGGACAGGAGGCACTCAATCTGCAGCCAGCATCTCGGCGTATTCTCCAGCTCTTGCTCTTGACGACCG
>JAJFLN010000343.1 GCA_021772705.1 Candidatus Cloacimonadota bacterium
GCCCGGCCTTGAAGAACGGTGCTGCGGTGGAAGGTTCGTTTTGAGGTGCTCTCGACATCTGCGGACAGTTTAGTTGTTGGGCAGTTCCATCGACGCAACGCCTTGAACATGACGATCAACCATGAGTAGCATTCACCAACCAACTCCTACCGCGCTATGAGAGCGAGAACCACCAGCGGACTGTTGAATTCGTGCACACTTCGACTCGTTTGTCGACCGAGAATATCTACCGTGCGCTGGTTCTTCCCAATCGGAAGCCGAATGAAGATATTGATCATCTCATACTATTTTGCGCCGACCAACACCATTGCCTCCCACAGGATAACCGCACTGGCGCGCCATCTGGATGGCAAGGGCCATAAGGTGAAGGTCGTGACCGCGCGTCATCGGAGCATTCCGCGTGACTTTGCAGCGGACCACTCGGGTATCGACGTCGTCGAGACGCGGCCGCTGCTGTTTGCGGGTATGCAAAACCGTTCTTCACATATGGCGACGTCGTTAAGGATTAAAGGCGCCCACCAGGATTGGTTGAAAAGGTTCTACTGTCAGCGGTTGCTAGCAATGCTGCGCCGCACCAAAACAATCGCACGACATCTGACAGTATGGCCCGACAAACAGGTTGGTTGGGCATGGTTTGCACTGCCGGCTGCTTGGCGGATAACCCGCCGTTGGGGTCCGGACCTGATCTATGCCAGTGCACCACCCGCGACGTCCATGGTGGTAGCCGCCGTCGTTTCAAAACTCACCAGTGTGCCCTGGATTTGTGAGATCCGCGACCGTTGGGCGGACGATCCGTATTACCCGCGGCCACAATGGCGCAAGGCAGCCGAACGCGGATTGGAACGGGCAGTATTGCGATCAACGAAGGGCATCGTCACGGTTTCGCACACCTGGTCGCACGCTTATAGCGCGCAATATGGCAAACCCGTCGAAACCGTTTACAGCGGGTTTGACCCGGGATTCTACAAAGGGATATCGACCAAACCCGCCGCCGGATTGCCGCTGAGAATCGTCTATACTGGCAGTATTTACGCGGGCCGCGACCCGTCTCCGCTGTGGAGTGCTCTCGCGGAGATGGGTGACGCCGCCAGTGGCGTCCGGGTTGAATTCTATGGCGCGCGACGTGACGAGGTTCTACCCGGTGCCGAACGGAGTGGCGTTGCGCGCCTGGTGCATGTCGAGGAGCATGTCCCGCACGAGAGGGCGGTTAGCCTGCAATGCGGAGCCGACGTGTTGTTGATGCTGCAGTGGAACAACGAAAGCGAAGCCGGCAATGTGCCGGGCAAATTGTTCGAGTACATAGGCGCCGGCCGTCCCATACTCGCGATGGGTTTTGCGGGAGCTGAAATGGCCCGGCTGATCCGAGAACTGAACGCGGGGCTATTCTCCAACGAGCCAGAAGAGATAAAGCACCAATTGAACAAATGGTGCTACCAGAAGAGGATAGGGCCGATTTCCCATGAAGTCCATAGACTGGCGTTTCAAGAACTGACGCGGTCAAACCAATTCGATAAAATGGACGCGTTCATATGCAAATGCATGCGTGACTCAGGCCAAGATTTGCTTATCGAGCCGGACTGACTGAACGTCGCCACCCGCGGGCGCGGTCCGGCGCCCGGCTGTGCATCAATATTCAGCCAACATTCGTACATCTCTTGGTGAACCAATTCTCAAACTTTTTGGCTCGGCTTCCCTGGCCCGACAGTCCGTATGCAATAGATGGACAATTGTCCAGAGCCTCAAGCAATCTATACTTCACCAAATAAGCCTCGAATGATGGTGACGATTGGTTGACCGTTGATCGATTATTGTCGTTGTAACCCTTCAGAAAACATGACACGAGTGCTGCCCTCACTTCCGAGCCAATAACATGTGCTGACATCCCTCTAAGGAAATTGGAGAAATGAACAACGTCCTCATATCGAGAGCAATAGTTTCCTTGTCGGCCGAAATACATATCGACAGCGGGATCGAGGACCACTAGCACCTGACCGGAGACGAGAACATTGTAGGGCGCGAAGTCACCATGGGTCCTCACACGCACAAGGTCCTCATGCGGGACTTCCGCCAAATTCTTCTTAAGGCGGTCTACCACTTGTTTGCAAAAACTCTCCTTCAACACCGACCGTTCACCTAGTAGCCTTAACCTAACTTCCACGTAATCAATTAATTCCTGCACCTCACACTTCTGGTCAGACGGCAATTGCTGAAGGTGTAGCCAAGCCAACCACTGGCCGCACGTATAGCAATCTCGCTTAACGCGCGCTAACGGTTCGTTTATACTCAAAAATGCCGTAAATCGGTTGAGCCGCCTCTTAATCTTGGAAGAAAGCACCGTCCCATTAGAATGCTCAGTAACAAGCGCCGAAAAGACATCCAGATAAGCGATCGGTTTTACCAACGAAAGCTGCGGAAGATCACGAAAATGCTCAAAGCTATCACGCAGGTATCGATATTCTTCCAAAGCGTCACCAGAGACCTTTATCCAAAATAGCCGTTTTTCATTCGCGAAGCATACCTCCACCATATAGACGCTTGAAACATGACGCTTCTGAAACCGCAGGAGTTTAACACTGACGGCCTTCCTCTCTTGAAAATATGCACATTCCAGCAAGGCGTCGGATAGGACTTTAGGCAGAAACACCTTCATGCTTTGGTTGCTTGAATAAAGAGGTTGAAAGCGAAATACTTCCAAGGACGGTATCTAGTCAAGCTTGCGAGCGATTGGCTGGTCCGCATGCTCATTTTAGATATTGGGTAGAATATTCGCCACATTCCAGGAAGATGCCCTCCCACAACGTGGTCGATTCGAAACTCTGGATGCAGTAATATGGGAAGGTCACCCGGGCCGTTAAACCCTAAGTCATATCCGAACCGTTTTCGCAAGGGACCGATAAATACTCCTTGATAATAATTTAGAAGCTCGATGACAAGCATGCCGCCTGGCCGTAATACTCGGTGCATTTCTCTCACAAAGATCTTCTGACGATGCACGGGGGTAAATAAGTGCAGGAAGTTTAAACTTACCACAACGTCAAATTGATTTGACTCAAATGGCAGATTCGCCGCGTCTCCTTTCACGAATTGAATGTTTTCATAATCAGCGTCTTTTGTTTTTTGCTGTGCTATTCGTAGCATGGCGTCCGTATAATCGAGCGCAGTGATTTCCGCATTTCTGTCGGCCAACGCCAGGGCAGCCTTCCCCGTTCCTGTGGCAACATCAAGAATTTTCATGTTGGATGTCGGCTCAATCATCTCTGTGATGGTGTTGAGCACATACGAGAGCCTGAATTCTGCGATGGATCCTTCGTAACGAGACGCGTCGTAAGTCTTGGCGAGATTTGAATAGTCTACTGTCAAGCGAATATCCGGTTTTGTCATCCATTGTCCTCCTGCGCCTGACGGAGATCTGGTGCATTCTTGTTGGGATTCGTCTGCTCACGGAACCGATGTATTTAGGACGAAGGGTGCCCGAATCGCGCTCAATTGCCAATCCGCGTGCTGCTGGGGACGGTGCCGGGGAAGGGGGTATTGTGATTGCGGGCGTTTGGCGCTCGCCGGTGTAGTGCCCGACATCAGGTTCAAGGCGTACCGGTGCGTGATCGAGCGGTGATGCTGAGATGAGGCGTAGGCTGCGCTGCATGGCTGGCCAAGTTCGGGCGTCGGCAGGGTGGGGCGTCGCGTCAGCGGCGATAGCCCGAAAATACGAACCAGCCGGCCAAGTTCTCGAAGGTTCGTATTCCAAGAAGCGCGAAAAATCGTGCCGGGTTGCCTCTACTCCAGCGCAAATCTCTTAGGTATTCGGTTGCGCTTTGGCCCCTAAACAACGGTTTTGCCACTCTGATGATGCGTTTGATGTCAATCAGGTCCTGATATCTGTCGCGGACTTCTTGCTCCGATAAGAAATAGCGCACGTGGGTGTCGTAGTCGAAATTGGGAACACTGCATACGCAGCGCGATCCGGCGCGCCAGATGGACAGGACGTCCAGGTCGTCGTCGATGTGCTCAAGCACCTCGTTGCACACGATCGCATCGTATTCAGGCGTATAACTATCAGCATTCA
>JAJFLN010000344.1 GCA_021772705.1 Candidatus Cloacimonadota bacterium
GGCGACCCCGACGATCCCGCCGGCTTCCACCACCTCGCACTCGAGTACTTCGACTACCTCGCCGCACGCCACTACTCCCCCACCACCCTCACCGCCCAGTCCCACCACCTCGCACTCTTCCTCGCCTGGGCTCAAGATCGCGGCCTCCTCCGGCCCGCAGACGTCACCTATCCCGTCCTCCTCGCTTACCAGCGCGCCCTCTACCACAAGAAGACCCTCGCTGGAGCTCCGCTCTCCTTCCGCACCCAGTCCCTCCACCTCTCCACACTCCGGAGCCTCTTCCGATGGCTCGCCCGCGCACGGCATATCCCCGCAAACCCCGCCACCGAGCTCGAGCTCCCCAAGACCGAGCTCCGACTCCCCTCCCACGTGCTCACCCCCCAACAGGTGGACCAGATCCTCCAGCTCCCCAATCTCGCCACCCCCCGAGGCTTGCGCGATCGCGCCATCCTCGAGACCCTCTACTCCGCCGCACTCAGAAGGACTGAGATCATCCGCCTCCAGCTCGCTGACTGCGACCTCTCACGACGCCTCCTCCAGATCCGACTCGCCAAGGGCCTCCGAGACCGCCTCGTTCCCATCGGACCCCGCGCCGCCCAATTCCTCGGACACTACCTCCACGAGGCCCGGCACGACCTCGCCATAGACCCCCTCGACCCCACACTCTTCCTCTCCTCCACCGGCCGGCCCATCCTCCCCAACAGCCTCTCCCGGCTCGTCGGACGCTACCTCCGCCGCGCCGGCATCCACGCCCGAGGCTCCTGCCACCTCTTCCGACACGCCGCTGCAACCGCCATGCTCGACGCCGGATGCGACATCCGCTTCATCCAGGCCTTCCTCGGTCACGCCAAGCTCGCCACCACTCAGCTCTACACCCACGTCGCCATCTCCAAGCTCCAGAAGATCCACGACCAAACCCATCCCGCTGGCGCCGGGGCCCTCGACTCCACCGGCCCGGCCGGCGAGCTGGACCCCGACCACCCCCTGGGCACTCTCGAGAATGATCCCCAGCCGCTCAAGGAACTCGACGAAGGGGAGCAGGACCTGCAGGTTCTCCTGGACCTCGACGGGGACGCAGAGGAAGCCGGCTCTTGAGACCCGCTTCCCTTGCCGATATCCCGGACCCTACGGTAGATCTTCTATCGAGGAGGTATCCACACGTGGCCCAAACAAAAGGAATCGTCAAGGACAACGTCATCGTTCTAGAGACCGACCTGAAGCTCGAGGAAGGCACCGAAGTGCTTGTGCTCTACCCCACCGAACATCCCCTGAGCCACCTGGCCGGAAGCATCACCAACGAGGAGGCCGACGCCATGCTCGAAGCCATCTACTCGAGCCGCAAGAGCAAGAAGGAGCCTCCCGACTTCGGATGATTCTCCGGCACCTCCTCGACACCAACGTCGCCATCGAGTTCGTCCGCGGAAACCCACGGATTCAGCACCGGATCCAGACCGCCCCGATCGGTTCCCTGGCCCTCCCGTTCACCGCCGTCGCCGAACTCCACTACGGCGTGCATCGCGCTCCACGACCCGAGAGGCCCCGGAGCGCCCTCGCAGAGCTCCTCCAGATCATTCCCATCTTCCACTCCACCCCCGAGGCCCTCGAAACCTACGGTCGCATCAAGGCCGACCTGGCCGTGAAGGGTAACCTCATCGAGGACAACGACCTTTTCATCGCTGCCTCCGCTCTCGCCGCCGGCCTCACCCTCGTCACCTCCAATCTCCGTCACTTCCGGCGCATCCCCGGTCTGCGTCTCGAGGACTGGACTGCGGACTGACCCCGAACCGCCCCCCAGCTGTATCGAAGTCGAAGATGAAACCTACTGGAAAGTCATCACCCTTCACGAAGCTGACTGAGACCCCCTGCTTCGATTGCTCCAAGGGCACTATTCGACCCCAGGTCGTGAGTCGGAACTACACCGTTGAAGGCAAGTCCGTCCGCGTCCCGGGCCTCGTCGTGCTCAAGTGCGACACTTGCGGCCAACGCTCCTGGCCGGCCAGCGAGATCGAACAAGGCCGCCATCAAGCGCGCTGCCGCTGCCTGAGCTGCTCAACCGTCTCTCAGCTGTTCGGTACCCGGTCCCGCCTTCCGCTCGTCGAGACGGGCTCCGCCCGACCTCCTCGCTGCAGCCGCTCCCGGATTGTTCCGCTCCCTGGCGGTCGCTCCAGACCCCCGGCCCGCCCAGGCCTCCGGGCTGGACCCGGGCCACTCGGCGGCCCCCCGTCAACAGCCGACGGACCCCGACACGTCCCGGTGTGCCTCCTGCTTGCCGTTGCCGTGAACCGGGGCCGTGATAGCGTCTCGACAATCTGCGGTGTCGAAGGGGACGTTGAAGCAGACGATCCCCTCGGTCACGCCGGTTGCTGTCGCAACCGACGCGCCCGACCGGGCTGCTCCGCAGCCCTGGGCCTCGCAGCTTAACGTGCCCTTCGCCACCGAAACGCCCGGAACGCCAAACAGCCCGGCGCCGGCCCCTCCGCCCCCTCCGGGGCCGCCTCCCGGCCCGACCCCAGCCCTCCGGCCTTTGCCCGCCGCCCCCCCAAGGGGGGCTCCCCCGGACGCCACCACGGTCTCTCTCTACCCCGATCGCCACCCGGCACGACCCCGGCCAGGAACTCCAAACATGGCCCGTGCTGGGCGGACGAAGGGGCGGGGAGCGAAGCGACCGACAGGGGGGCGTCCCGACGGCCGGGGCCCCAGCACGGGCCGCTCCTCAGCCCCTGGCCCTTCCCTCGGCCGGCCAACCGCCAACTGCTTCCGTTAGCCGCTTCCCGTCAACCGCTCACACCCCAGCTGGGGGAGAACCTGGGCCCACAGCTCGACCCACATCGCCGCGCCACGGCGGAGGACCTGCTGCCGCGCTACACTTCTTCTGATGTCTCTCCACCCGCCTTGCGGACCTGAAAACCGCGGATCCCGCGTTTTCGCCCGATTACGGCGAATTCTGGCCTTGTCGCAACGCCGCAACCCCTGGCTGCATCCGGGATCTCGCCTGCGCGAGGAAGGGGTCATCCGTCGAGGATATACTTTCTCCCTCATCAACCCTCTCGGACTCACAACCACATACGCCTACTCCTACGGCAAGCTCGTCACCACCACCGACCCACTCGGCCGTGAAACCCACTACTCCTACGACTCCGTTGGGCGGATGATCCGGGTAACCGATGCCCTCGGCGGCGAGGTCAGCTACACCTACGACGCCGACGGCAATCGCATCGGTACCACCGATCAACGGGCGAATGAGACCCTGACATCGGTGGATGCTCTGAGCCGGGTCACCTCGGTGACCTATCCCGACGACGCCATCGCCAAGCGCTCCTACGACGCCGTCGGCAACCTCGTCCGCACCACCGACCCCCTGGGCAACGAGACCCTCTTCGTGTATGACGCTGCCGGCCGGCAGACGGCCCGGGTCGACCCGGAAGGGGAGCGCACCGAGTATGAGTATGACGCGGCGGGGAATCGAACGGCCGTGGTGCGCGCCGCTGGCACCGGCCTCGAGGTGCGCGACGAGTACTCCTACGACACCTTGGGCCGCCTGATCGAGGTCACCCGCGCCATCAACACAGCGGACGAGGTCACCGTCACCTATGGCTACGACGCCAACGGCAACCTCACCTCCATCACCAACGGCCGTGGCTACCCCTGGACTTTCGAGTACGACGCCATGAACCGGCTCGTGGCCGAGATAGACCCCCTCGCCCGCACCCGGGACTACGCCTACGACCTGGCCGGTCAGCTCGTGGAGAAGCGGGATCCCAAGAGCCAGAAGATCCAGTACGACTATGATGACGGCGGCCGAGTCAGCGAGGCCCGCTACATCCGGGCCGATGACACCACCGAGAACATTGCCCGCATGGCCTATGACGCCGTCGGCAACATGGTGGAGGTCACCGACACCAACGTCGATATCAGCCAGACTTTCGACGACTTGAACCGCATCACCCTGATCCGTCACGAGCACCTGGACAAGACCCAGAGGCAGGGCTGGGATGCCGTGGGGAATCGCACCTGGATGTCAGTGGACGAGATCGCAAGCTCCACGGCCAGCTACACCTGGGACTCCCGGAACCAGCTCACCCAGATCGACCACGACACCATGGGCACCGTCACCTACACCTACAACGCCGCCGGCCAGAAGATCACGATGGTGCTGCCCAACGATATCGACTGCGACTACACCTACGACGACAACGGGCGGTTGACGAACCTCGACTACAGGAAGCCCGACACCACCCAGGTGTTCTTCGAGGACTTGACCTACGACGGCCGCGGGAACATCACCCGAAGGGTGGACGACGAGGGGACTCACGACTACCAGTATGACGACCTGGATCAGCTGACACGCGCCGACTACCCCGACGCCACCTACGAGCAGTTTGCCTACGACGAAGCCGGGAATCGCTCGAGTGTGACCACCACCGGCGGCACCGCCGACTACACCGTCGATATCGCCGATCAGCTTACTCAGATCGACGGGCCCGGCGCCTCCGAGATCACCACTTTCAGCTGGACTGACAACGGAGAGATGGCGAGTCGGGACGCGGATAACTTCCGAGAATCGTATGAATGGAGTGTCCAGTCTCAGTTGACTGCTGCCCACATGGGCCCAACCACCTCACACACTATCGAATATGGATTCAATCCTAACTACCGACCTTACTCGACTCAACCGACACTCTCAGTCAAGTCAACATCGTTCTCAACTCGAACGATTCTCTGGGATCTGAGATCTCATGGTTGGGTACAGGATTCAATTAGGATGCGGGGTTTCGGGATGGATGTTCCGAGAAGGTGCATCAACACAGTCTTTAGCTTGGTAGCCCCTGAGGCGATGAACTTCACGAGTTCCCTTTCGATCCGCTGTAGCTGACGGCGAGAGAGCTGACGGTTGCTCAGGTTTTGCGGGACGTCAGGCACAGACTTTTCGTAGACAGTGCGTCGCAGGGTTTTGATACCCACGGCTTTGGTTCGACGCTGCAGGCAGAAGCGGAAGCACCGATGGAGCGTGAGGCCGAGAACAGCGATGCCGATGTGGCCCACGACCTGGGCATGGGTGTTTCCGACGAAGCGGTTGAGGTGCCACCTGTGGCGGAGTTCATGGAAGGCGGCCTCGACGGTGAAGCGTTTCTTGTAGAGGCGGTAGACCTGAACGGGCCGAAGGTCGGTGGCGTTGGTGACAAGGACAAGTGGCTTCGGAAAGGTGACGTGACGAACCACGACCAGGCGAAGCAGCAGGTCCGTGGTGGGTTCGATCACCAGCGTTGTCGCGACGCGGTACTTCTTTGCGCGGAACAGGAAGTCCTTCTCACGCAGCTCCTCGACGGCCGTGGTGATGTACTTGGGCCACATCTTGGCTCGACATACGAAGAGAGCGTCATCTCGGTCCACTTGGTGAAGCGCAGCAGCGTCGAAGTAGCCACGGTCGAGAAGGAACATCTGAT
>JAJFLN010000345.1 GCA_021772705.1 Candidatus Cloacimonadota bacterium
AAGCATGTCCTGAGCTACGCCGAAGGGGATGAATGGAGCGGGCGGCCATATCGTCTGAGCTTGCCGAAGGGGCCATCGCGGTGGTGCCGTCCAGCTACCCGCGCTTGGGAAAGTGACGAAGAGCGGTGCCCTCGTCGCCCCTGACATCCAGGAGTGGCGTCACTTCTGGCGGACCAGCGGCTCCCAGGCCCATCCACGAGTTTTGTTCAGAGTCCGATCCGGTCAGTTCGCGCCTGGGCGACTCGTGAACCCCGAGATTCCCTATCCAGCTTGCATTCTCGCGGTCGCAGAGTGGTGGCTCCCCAAGACGGTCTCCGAACAAAACTCGCCACTCCTGGCTCGATCGATTCGAAACCCCAGGCTGGTACAGGCGTGATGGCTGCACGGTAACCGGCTGCGGACGGGACTTCTACGCGAGGGCGATGTGCCGAAGGCACCACGCTCAGGAGAGGGTTGGGGGCGGACTCGTCGTGGCCCCGCAGGGCCGGTGCTCGAACAGCGGTCGGTTCATTCCCTTCGAGAGAGTGCCGGCGACCTCACGCGGTGCTCGTGGAAGCTGAGCCAACCCTGAGCGATGGCTTGCCGGGCAACACAGACGCGACCAGAGACACTGCGGGATAGCGCATCCAGGGCTCGGATACGGGAGGGCCGGTGACGGTCATACCAGGCGGGAGACGCCAAAGCGCATGCCAGGTGACGGGAGTTGAGGTTGCTTCCGCGACCTGACCGAGAACAGTCACAATTTGCTCGTGCCGACGAAGGCTGTCTTCCAGGCTCGGTCGGGTGCGGAGCTCTCTTGGTGGATGTCTGTGGACGGCAACCACAACACCGGCCAGGAACGTATGCCTGTCCTTGGTAGCGGCCTTCGGAACGCCAGATCGCACAGCGTTGGCGACCACGCTCAGACACGCTTCCCACTTCGTGCGAACGGAGGCTGCGATCCTCCCAGGCGTTGCCGAGATCGTTACCTGCCTATCCTCCGCGATGAGCACGATGTCATCTCGTTCGACCCAGTAGGCCGGCCACTCGCCGGCATCGAGCTGGGCGCCGAGACGTCGGGCTCTCTCCCGGGTCGAGAGCGTGTCCAGCAAGGCGAGATCGAACCAGTGGTCGAGCGCGTTGGCAAAGGCCGATGGTGTCCGGGGACCCTGAAACTCGAACGGGATCAACCCGCTGGCGTGGTGAACGCGCCGGCAGTGACTGGCCAGCTCACGCAAGGTCCACCACAGGTACTCGGCGAGCCTTGCGCCACCGGACTCGGAGGGGACGAGGTTCTCGATGCAGGCCTCTCCGTTGAGAGACCAGCTCTCCCAGGTCATGGACACGGCTGGCGTGTCCCACTCGGCGGTGAGCCGGGTCCGCCACCGATCGAAGTGGTCATTGAGGTACTTCACGCGCTCTGCAGAGTGACGGAATTCGATGACCGTGACCGGTGCGTGCATCCTGTTCTCGAAATCGGGCTTGTTGAAGTCCGAACAGGTTCCCTCGTCAACGATCAAGTAGGGCTTGCCGGCCCTTTCGGCAGCGAGCACGACTACCTTGCCGGTGGCGAAGAGTCGACGGATCTTCGGGAACGCCACTTCGTACTCGTAGCCGAACGGTTGCAGCCACTCGCGCATGTCAGTGCTCGTGCCTGTCGCCGCACGGGTTTTCTGGAACCGCCGATTTCGACGCGGTCCTCCGGCCGTACGCGTCGAGGTCGTTCCTCTGCTTGTGCTTCATCCAGCTCTTGTCGAGCCTCTTGAATTCGTCGTCCGTGATGATACCGTTGTTCCTCAGGGCGAACAGCGCCGACCGAATCGAGACACCCGCGATGTCGGCCCGGGGAACCTTGCCGCACTTGGGGCAACGCGCCTGAGGGGGCCGGATGCCACGCTCCCGGCGGATGTGGCTGCGCCTCTCGGTCATCAGTGCGCAGAAGTCGGCGAGCTCCTCCCAGAACAGTGTCCTCGACCAGGACGTCTTCAACTCCTCGAGCATCTCCGGGAACCAGGCCCGCTGTGCATCGCCTGACGGCATCAGTCCCAGTCCTCCCAGCCGCGCTTGCTCGAGTCCGCCGGTCCTTGGTCGGTTGGTCTCGTGCTCTGCCTGTTCATCGTCTACCGTATACCAGATCTCCGAGGTGCCGAGCCGAGCAAACCGACGGGCTGTGTTCTCTCTCCGCTCTCGGTGTCAGAGAGCAGCCTCGGAGATGTGTCAGGCCGGGGTCGGAGTGCTCCAGGCCCGAGGCGTTGCAGGACACGTCAGTCCACGTTGCGCGTGAACAGCCCAGAAGAGACAAAACACCAGCACATACAAGGTTTTGCTGGTACTCTGTCTCAGAGCATGGAGCATCGATTCAAAGACGCCGTCGACGTGTTCCGCAAGAATGATGGAATTCTGCGAATGTCCGAGGCGGTCCGTGCCGGAATCAGCCGGAGAACTCTCTACGCCATGCGTGACGAGGGGGTTCTCGAGAGAATGAGCCGCGGGCTGTATCGTTTGAGCTCGCTGACCGGGTTGCGAGAACCGGACCTGGCGGCTGTGTCGGCGAGGATTCCAAAGGGAGTCGTATGCCTCATCTCCGCGCTGGCGTTTCACGGTCTGACGACTCAGGTTCCACACGCTGTAGACATGGCAATCGCCCGGGGCGCGGGGAAGCCTCGCCTCGACTACCCGCCAATCAACATCTACTGGTTCTCGGGGGAAGCGTTCACGGAGGGCATCGAGGCGCCCATCATCGACGGGATGGCCATCCGAGTGTACGGAGCGGAGAAGTCCATTGCCGACGCATTCAAGTACCGAAACAAGATCGGGATCGGGGTGGCCCTCGAAGCTCTTCGAAACTGGCGAGCACGTAGTCACTCAAAGCTCGAAAGGCTGCTCGAGTTTGCTCGGGTCTGTAGGGTCGAAGCAGTCATGCGCCCGTACCTGGAGGCGATGGCTTGACCGGAAATCTTGCCGCGTCCGTGCGTGCGCGCCTCTCGAATCAGGCCAAGGCTGCCCATCGGCCTTTTCAGGAGATCTTGCAGTACTACGGCCTCGAGCGGTTTCTCTACCGCCTTTCGCGCTCACCGCACAGCGATCGCTTTCTGCTCAAGGGGGCGCTGATGCTTCGGGTCTGGGGAACTCCGGGTACCCGGCCAACCCGGGACATCGACCTTCTGGGCTATATCCCGAACGAGATTGAGTTACTCAGCACCACGGTGAAGGAGATCTGCGGCGTACAGGTCGAGGATGACGGACTGCTGTTTGATGCCTCGGCCGTCGTCGGCGAGCGGATCAAGGAGGGCGCGGAGTACGAGGGCGTGCGAATCAAGTTCACCGCCTTCCTCGAGAATGCACGAGTTCCCATTCAGCTCGACATCGGCTTCGGAGACACGGTGTACCCGGAGCCACAGGAGAAAGATTACCCGACGATTCTCGATCTGCCGGCCCCTAGACTTCGAGTCTATCCGCTTGAGACGGTCGTGGCCGAGAAGTTCGAAGCAATGATCAAGCTGGGGACGTTGAACAGCCGCATGAAGGACTTCTTCGACATCTGGTTGCTCGCCACCCAGTTTGATTTTGCGGGTGCCGAGCTCGCTGGCGCGATTAGCAGGACCTTCCAAAATCGCGGAACCGATCTGGAGACTGAACCGGTCGCCCTGACCAGCGAATTCACCTCCAGGGACACGACTCGCAAGCAATGGACGGCGTTCGTCAGACGCTCAATCCTGCTCGAAGCTCCCGCTAGCCTCGAGGACATTCGTGAGCCCCTTCGGAGATTTCTGCTTCCTGTAGCGGCGGCACTGGTGGAGGATCGAGGCTTCGCTGCCCGATGGATAGCGCCGGGGCCGTGGACAACGTCGACCTCGGAATCATGAGCGTCAGATCCTACCGGACGTGGCCGCGCTGCTCAGGTAAAGGCGCTGGTCAGGGGAACAGTTCCAGCCAGAATGACGAACTCCACCTGGCGCGTGCAAAGCCATCGGACGCACGCCTATCGTCTTGGAGTTTTGTTCCGAGACCGAACTGGTCGAATCGAACGCGACTCCTGGAACCCTCCGGAACCCTCACCCAGTCAGACTTCTCGCGAACACAGAAGGATCGCTGGCTCCTCGAGTAGGACTCGAACCTACAACCTACCGGTTAACAGCCGGTTGCTCTACCATTGAGCTATCGAGGAGCGCTTAGCCGAGGAAAGTTAACATCCAGAGGTGAATGTGGCAACCCTTTTCTCCCCGAATGGGGCGCCATTTGTCGCACCCTCCGGGCTCCCAGATCCGGTATCCTGATCCTGGCCCGCACGGGCCGGAGGTGACGGCAGGAGGATGAACCGGTGAGCGACGAAGCGAACTCGGAGGAGTCTCCGTTCCAGCTGGTCGATGATTTCCAGCAGTTCCTGGAGCGGACCCAGGAACGGGACCCGGATCTGGTGAAGCGGGAAACTCACTACATGGCCCGGGACTGCGTCGACCAGGGGCTTCACTTCCACGTGCCGCTCTACCCCCTGTTCTTGAACGAGGAGATCACGGAACGATATCGCCGATTCGGCGAGAACGTCATGGAGGCCCTCCATCGCATTCTGGCCGTTGTCCTCGACACCCGGCATCCCATGTGCCCTCTGATGCGGAGCTTTCTGGGAGTCACGCCCCAGATCGCAGCGATCCTGCAGTCCCGCCCCAGGGGAGGCATCCTTCCCAGAGTCATCCGCCCCGATACGGTGCTCCACGGGAACAGGATTGTGGCTCACGAGATCAACGTCAGCTGGCCCGGGGGCAGCTCCGATGCAGACATCATCATCGACACGCTCCAGCGGAACACGCTCTATCGGGCCTTCCTGGACGAGAGGGCCCAGGCTGGTGTGGAGGTC
>JAJFLN010000346.1 GCA_021772705.1 Candidatus Cloacimonadota bacterium
CAGTGCACGCTCGAGAAGCCATCCTCGCAGAGCCGACTCGGTCTCGGGGCCCTTCCATCCCGGATCAGTCGAACCTCCACCGCCCAGCCGAGGAACGTTCGCAGGGTGGCCAGCTTTCGGTTCACGCTGCTCGGCTTCAAACGCTGCTTCTGCACCAGGTGGCGTTTGTATTCCCGGACGTCGGTGGCAGTGACCTCGCTGGGGTCAAGCTCGAGGTCGTTGGTGGGTGCATGTCCCGTAGGGGGTCCCCTCCTCCGTTCGCCCCACTATGGATGCCCGCATCCATAGTGGGGCGAACGAGCAGGCGCTCGCTCCAGCGCACGATCACGAGAAAGCTGGACCCGTTCGGATGATCATCTCGATTGCGGCCAAGCTGTCGCTGGATTCGGTGATGCTCTTTGGGTGCAATCTGGGTGCAATAGGTGAAACAACCGTGAAACAGACCGACCGTAAATCCTGTCTGGGAGAGGGATCACAGGACTAACATCCCATCGCCGAAGCTGTAAAACGCGAACTCTTCTTCCACTGCCTGACGGTAGGCTTGGCGGATCAGATCGAACCCACCGAAGGCTGAGACCAGGACCAGCAGCGTCGTTCGCGGAAGGTGGAAATTGGTTATCATGGCATCCACGTACTGGAAAGTATGGCCGGGCCGAATGAAGAGGTCTGTCCAGCCTGACAGGGGAGGGGCGCCCCCTCCGGCGGAGCCGGTTCCCAAGGTTTCGAGGACACGGACGGTCGTCGTGCCCAGGGCCACGAGCCGAGTCCCTCTGTCTCGTGCCCGGCGGATACGGTCCCAGGCAGACTCTTCAACGACATACCGTTCCCGGTGCATCTGATGGCTCGAGAGCTCATCAGTTCGAATCGGAAGGAAGGTCCCCGGGCCGACGTGAAGGGTCACGTCACAGACCTCCGTCCCTGATTCCTGGAGACGGCGGAAATCAGTTTCGGAGAAGTGAAACCCGGAGGTGGGCGCTGCCACGGCGCCTCCGTGCCTGGCGAAGCAGGTCTGATACTCCGAGGGGTCCTGAACTTCCTGGTTCACGTAGGGAGGCAGGGGCAGCCGTCCCGATTGCTCCATGCAGAGATGGGCGGCCTGGTCGGACTCGAACTTCAAGGTTCTCAGTTCCTCTCCGGGATCGTCGCACACATCCGCTTCGACCCCTTCAGGAAAGCTCAGCCGATCTCCCCGGCGTACCCGCTTCGAGGGCCGGACCATGGCCTCCCACTTGCCCGCTCCCAGAGAGTGACAGAGCAAGACTTCCACCGGAAGAGCTCCGGCCGGGACGGGGCCGTCCTGGACTGGCCGGGTCCGCTCCGCCTGGAGCCTGGCCGCCATCACCCGAGTGTCGTTTCGAACCAGCAGGTTGGACGAACCCAGGCGGCTGGCCAGGGAGTCGAAGGTGGTGGTCGTGATTGTCCCGGAGGCACGATCCACCACCATCAGGCGGGAAGGTTGTCCGTCGGTCCGGCGGGACCTGGCAACGAGTCGGTCCGGCAGTGGATAGTCGTAGGCATCCAGCTCCGATTCCGGGAGCGCCCTCGCCGTGGACCCGGTCATGGCCGCACCGGAAGAACGGCCGCCGATGGAGTCTGGACTGCCGATGCAGGAACGGGCGCGGCAGTGGTCTCGGGCTCCCGGGCAAGAGAGAGGAGCCAGTCCCGGGACTCCGTCACGTCTTGTGGATCCGAGACGAGGAAATGAAGCTTCTTTCCGTACCTGGGGGCGTACATCTTCCTGGGCGTCGCAGGGATGGCTTTCAGTTCGATGTTCCGGGGATCGAAGTCCCTGAACTGATAGAGGAGTCCCAGGGCAACATCGAGGGGTACGTCGGTCTTCACATACTCGAAGAGGGTCTGAAAGTTCACGGCCAGCAAGGCGATGACCTTGGGACTCTTCAGCTTGGCCAGCAGGGCCTTGGCAAACTTCTGCTGCCGCTGCATCCTTCCGATGTCGCCCAAGGCGTCCTTCCGGAATCGGACGTATCCCTTGGCTTGATTGCCGTCAAGAACCTGGGGGCCCTTTCGTAAGTGGATGTGCAGGTTGCCCGCGTTGTCGTCATAGTCCATGCGCTTCTCGACGTCGATGGGCACTCCCCCTGCCAGATCGACCACTCGCTCGAAGAGAGCATAGTTGATGACTCCGTAGTAGTCGACCTGGACTCCCACGTAGTTCTCGATGGTCTTCCGGGCCAGGTCCGGTCCGCCGAAGAAGTAGGCGTGATTGACCTTGTCCATCGACTTCCCTCGGTGATCCAGCTCCACATAGCTGTCCCTGGGCACCGATAGGGCCCGGATCTCGAGGGTCTCGAAGTCCACGTGAACCAGCATGATGGCATCGGAGCGGCCTCGGGCACGCTTCATGTCGTCGGCACCCAGGACCAGGAACAGGAGCCGTGGCTGCCGCGCCGCTATCTCCTGGGTCTTGTGGATCACGACCTTGACCTGGCTGTAGGTGACGGCCAGGAATGAGCTGATGAACACGCAGAAGACGACGATGAGAAAGCCGAAGGTCTTGTACAGGAAGGAGTACCGAAGCTTGTTCGCCAGGAACGTGGGCAGGCTCTCGGCGGCGAAGGCCGCCACCTGTTTCCAGGACTCCTGAGGCGGGGCCGGAGGGGGAGCGGCGGAACCTTCTCCTCCGGCGGACTCTGTCTCCTCCGGGCGGCGGTCGGCGTAGCTCTTCAGCCGTCGATAGCCGAGTCGCTTCCGGCGCGAAGAGTTGACGTGGCTGTCATTCATCGGCCGTCGGCTGCCAGTCCCACCAGGAGTTCAGTCTCATCGATCTTGCACCGGTTCTCTCAAAATCCCAGGGGCGGCGCAGGGTACCGGAACGGGCCGCCACGGGACCCGGAACGAATCAAACCGCAGGCCTCCTGGTCACTCTCAGGTTATCACCGGATCCAGACCGGTTCAAGGTTCTCGCCGATTGCCGGACAGAACAGTCAGCCCTGGAGGTTGTTTTGTCGATTTTACTTCATGGATGAGTTTATGGATCCATAGAGGCCCTCATGCCTTCCGTTTCCGGTCCCCCTGGCCGGGTCTGGCGGCAGTGCTTCTTCTGTGCGCCATGGCAGTTTCCCCCTGCAGGGCAAACGTGATCTCCTGGATGAACGATCAGATCGAGGGGCTCCTCGAGGTCGAAGGGGGGCAGAAGGGACCTGACGTATCGGGGTACTTGAAGCACCTGGACGATCGAACCTCCGCAGACTGGTCCGCCAGGAGAGTTCAGCAGATGACGGGACCCGAGGACTCCCGAAACCGCACGGGCCGAGGTGGCCGGGCCGAGGAGTGGGAACCGAGAATCTCCGATGGGCTCACGGCCCTCCGGAGCCGCAGCGGCCAGATGGAACTCAGGGCTCTGGAAGAGACCGCTAGTCGCACGGCGATGCTATCGTCCCGGATTGGATTCCTGTTGCCATCGAAGATACTGGCCAATGCGGCCATGGGGACGGATCCCCTGAGAAAGCTGCTGGTCAGTTACGAGCAAGCCCTGAACGAGGCGGGTTCGCAGGCCTCTCTGGATAGGATGCACCGGGCAGCCGAGAAGTTGATGGGGCAGGTGCAGAACAACCACCACCTGATTCAGCAGGCCCGGGAGGGTCTGGCTGCCGCCGGCCGGCTCCTGGAGCGAGCCCGAGCGTTCCCGGAGCGAAGTCTTGCGGCGGCAGGAGAGGTTCAGGCCGTGCCTCTCGTGGCGGCCTTTCTGGAGGTCCACCTCAGAGCCCGAAGTAACCTGGAGTCTGCATCTTCCTATCTGGTACGCGCCCAGGCGGATTTGAAGTCGATCTTCCACCTCGCCCGGTCTGTTCGCAGTCACCTGGAGAAGGCCAAGGCCCGAGCCTTCGGATTGCGAGGGGCGACGTTCACCCTTCGTGACACTCCCCGTTCTGTCGAGAGTCTGTCCGGCGCGCTAGCTCGCATGCGTGGCGCCGTGACCAAGGCCATGCAGGGAATGCAGACTGCCGACGGCCTGCTCGATGTGAACCGCAAGGCACTCATCGAGCTCCTCTACACCCTCCGTCCCAGAGAGCCTGTCGCCAGCCTTCGGGCCCCCTCGCTGGAAGGGGTCACCCAGGGTATGGCCCGTGCCGAAGGGCTGCTGGATGCAGGCATCCGGGAGGCCAGGATCGATCTGGCAAGACAGCGGAGCTGGACGGAGTCGCTGGAGAGCTACCGGACACCTTTGTTCGAGCTCGGGGCCCTGCCCACCTGGGTCTTCAAGAGAGACACGATTCTCCTGGACCCGGTGGGACGGCTGGCAGCTCCGAGGCCGGACATCAACCGCATCATGAGCAGCCTGGGGGCGCCGCCGGCTCCGGGAGGCACGGCACCGGATGTGACCGCCTCGAGGCCGATGCCTGGAGTCGAGCCGGGGCAGGGGACGCCCGAAGCGGGCTACAAACTCCCCCGCTGGTACTGAACGGTGCAGTGAATCTGCAGGCCCGTTTCCCAGCAAGACGTGTGCCGCTTTCTCCTGATCTTGCGCTGGGACAAACTTGTATCCGTTCACCCTACTATGGATGCCCGCATCCAGGACGA
>JAJFLN010000347.1 GCA_021772705.1 Candidatus Cloacimonadota bacterium
TACCGGGTCCGTAGGCCTCCACGTAGGCGCCGGATTCGTCCAGATGAATCCTGGGCCCCTCGACAGCCTCGGCTGGAGCCAGCTGATGATCGATGAGTGAGCTGAGCACTCCAATCATGGAACTCCTGATCCTGTTGGAGCCTCCGGAGCCGAGAGCCCACCAGCTGCCGTCGGGAGCCTCCACCAGGGCCGGTGCCATCATTGTCTGCATCCGCTCTCCCGGAGGAACCCGGAAGAACCCGCCGGGATTGATCCCTTCCTCACCGAGGAAGTTGTTCATGAGGACTCCCGTTCCGGGTACGAAGTTACCGCAGGACTCGCCGCAGGAGCTGGTCACGGAGACGGCATTTCCGGCGCCATCGAGAACGCTGAGGTGAGTCGTCACGCCCAGCCCGGCGGGATCGACGATAGGTTTCAGCGCCAGCTTCCGGGGTCCCGGGGCGGTAAGGAGCTCGTCTAGTTCACGGCGCAGGGACTCCCAGTCTCCGTCCTCCGGTCGGCTCGGTCGAAGCTCCAGAGGCTTCCGATGGTGCTCGGCCAACTCCAGCACGGCGCAGACCAATTCGAACCGCCGGGGTTCGAAGGGCTGCCAGTCCGGCACGGGTTGCGCCGCCATCAGGTTGAGACCGTACTCCAGATAGCTGCCCCCGGCGTTGGGCGGCGGCAGGGTGTAGACACGGTGGCCTCTGTACTCGAGACAGAGGGCATCTCGCTCCACGGCCCGGTACTGCTGCAAGTCCTGGGGAGTGAGCAGTCCGTGTGGCCATCCGAACTCCCTCAGGAGCGACTCTGCGATGGGTCCTTCCCGGAAGATGCTGGCCCCCTGGTCCCGGACCCGCTCCAGAAAGGGGCCCATCTCCCGGTTGAAGTAGCGTTCCCCTGCGCCCAGAACGGCACCGGAGGGGGTGAACATCTGCTTGCCCTCGATGGTCCGGGTCACGATGGGCGCCAGCAGGCCCAGTATCCATGCCAGGGCCGGCGAGATCTCGACGCCCTCTTCCGCCAGGTCGATGGCGGGCTGCAACACCCTGGACAGGGCAAGCTGGCCGTGCCGCTCCTGCACGTCCAGGAGACCGAAGAGACAGCCCGGAACAGCGGCGGAACCTCGGCCAACGTGGAACTCCTGGTGGGTGGAACCGAAGTCGAGGTGAAGAGCCACGAAGTCATCGGGAGGCTCTTTCATGGACCCCGTCCCCAGGCCAGGGGCGTCGGAGAAGAAGTCGACCACCACCGTCCTGGGCTCGTCGCCGGAGATGTGGAGCAGCATCTGCCCCGCTCCGGCCAGGGAGGTCAGGATCGGCTCGGCGATGCAGGAGGCGAAGACGCCCGCCACGGCGGCATCCACGGCGTTTCCACCGGCCTCCAGTGCCGACGCTGCAGCCCGGCAGGTCATGGGAGAGCCGGAGGCGATCACGCCTCCCGCCACTCTGTCGTTGCCGCTCATTGGACCGATCGCCTCCTGGAATTGGTAACCCAGGCTACCAGACCATGGCGGCCTAACGAAACCGGGGCGTCCCGTGGCCCGTGTCGCCCGTGCCTCACCGTGCTATGATGCTCGCTCGATGTCAACTGAGAGCCATAGGTCCGCCGCCGCCGAAACCCTGCCCGACAGGCGCGGTTACTTCGGTCGGTTCGGAGGCCGGTTCGTGCCCGAAACACTCATGACAGCCTTGACCGAGCTGGACCGGGCCTACGGAAGTCTAGGGGAGGATGAGGCCTTTCAGGCCGAGTTGCAGGAGCTGCTGACAACCTACAGCGGACGCCCTACAGCCCTCTATCGAGCCGACCGGCTGGCCTCAGAGGTGAACCCGGAGGTCCGGATCTACCTGAAACGGGAGGACCTGAACCACACCGGGGCTCACAAGATCAACAACGCCCTGGGCCAGGGTCTCCTGGCACGCCGCCTGGGAAAGACCCGCATCGTCGCCGAGACCGGAGCGGGCCAGCACGGCGTGGCATCGGCCACGGTTGCCGCCAAGCTGGGACTCGAGTGCGTCGTGTACATGGGCACGGAAGACATGGCCCGGCAGTCGCCCAATGTCTTCCGAATGCGGCTCCTGGGAGCCACGGTGGTCGGCGTCGACAGCGGCAGCAAGACTCTGAAGGACGCCATCAACGAGGCCATCCGAGACTGGATCTCGAACCTGGACAGCACCCACTACCTGCTCGGGTCAGTCCTGGGCCCTCACCCCTACCCGAAGATGGTGCGGGACTTCCAGTCCATCATCGGCCGGGAGGCCCGGGAGCAGATCCTGGAGGTGGAGGGCCGGCTGCCGGATCGGATCATCGCCTGCGTGGGGGGAGGCAGCAACTCCATCGGTATCTTTCACGCATTCCTGGATGACGAGGCCGTGGCCCTGACGGGAGTGGAGGCGGCCGGCGAGGGCATCACCTCCGGTCTCCACGCGGCCCGCTTCGCTGGAGGCGCCGAGGGAGTTCTGCACGGCTGTCTCAGCTACGTCTTGCAGGACGGAGACGGTCAGATCGCCGGTACTCACTCCGTCTCGGCCGGTCTCGATTACCCCGCAATCGGGCCCGAACATGCTTACTATCACGACCAGGGCCGGATTGACTTCACCAGCGCCGAGGATCGGGAGGCCCTCGACGCCTTCGACCTGCTGGCCCGGACGGAGGGGATTCTGCCGGCTCTGGAGAGCGCCCACGCCATCGCTCACGCGATCCAGGCTGCTCGTCAGGCTGAAGCCGGCGCGGTTCTGCTCGTGAACCTGTCGGGCCGGGGAGACAAGGATCTGATGACCGTGGCTCGAGCCACGGGCCTCCAGACCTGAGAACGCCATGAGCCGGCTTCAAGACGCCATCGTCAGCGCCGTCGCCCGGGGAGACCGGGCGTTCATTCCCTTTCTGTCTGCCGGACATCCGGACATGGAGACCAGCGAGGCTGCCCTGCGAGAGCTGGCCCGGCAGGGAGCCGACGCCATCGAGATCGGTTTCCCCTTCTCGGACTCCCTGGCCGACGGTCCCGTCGTGCAAGGCGCCTATCACAAGGCCCTCGCCGCCGGCTCGACACGAGAGTCGGTCATGGCCATGATCGGCCGCCTGACCCGGGACAAAGCCTTCCCTCCCGTGATCTTGATGTGTGCCTACAACGTAATCTACCGGACTGGCCTGGACCGGTTCGTCGAGATGTCGGCCAAGAGCGGCATCTCAGCAGTGCTGCCCCCGGATCTGCCCGTGGAGGAGTGGTGTGCCCTGAACGGCGCACTGGATCGGGGCGGCCTCGACGGCATCCGCCTGGTCGCCCCCACGACTCCCCCGGAGCGGGTGGAGACGATCCTTCTGGGAGCCGGGGGGTTCCTTTATTACATTTCCAGAAATGGCGTCACAGGTGCCCGGTCCGAGCTGCCGGAGGATCTGGAAGAATCGGTCCGGCGACTCCGGGCCCTCAGCCCCCTGCCTGTGGCCGTCGGTTTCGGAGTCTCCACGCCGGAGCAGGCCGCCACGGTGGGTCGCTTCGCAGACGGTCTGGTCGTCGGCAGCGCCCTGGTGAAGACCCTGGAGGCCGAATCGAACCCCGTGGCCAAGCTCGGCACCCTGGCGGGGAACATCCGGGCAGCCTTGCGCGGGCTAGGACCAACACCCCTGAGATAAAACAGATTTTATTGTAGTGGGGCTCCGCCCCACACCCTGTTGGGGGAGCCAGCTCCCCCAAACCCCCAATTGGACTGGTGGGACTGAGAGTGGTGATGAACACTTGAATGACATACGAAAGCTCGACCTGTTCATCCGGGTCCAGGGGCCAATGGGCCCTGGCGGGAGTTCGAGGGCAGAGCCCTCGTTTTCAAACATTCCAGTCACTGATTCATGGCTATTGGGGCTAGGACCTCTGTCATCATGAAGCGTCTATTCCTGATCGATGCCTACTCTCTGCTCTACCGGGCCCACTTCGCCTTCGTCAAGAGCCCCTTGATCAACAGCAAGGGAATGCACACCAGCGCCCTCTTCGGGTTCTTCAACATGATCTTCGGACTCCAGGAGCGCGAGGAGCCCGAATACATGGCTGTCGCCTTCGACGCCTCGGAGAAGACCTTCCGGAACGACCTGTTTCCCGAGTACAAGGGGACCCGGCAGAAGACTCCCGACGAGCTTGTTGCCCAGTTTCCCTATGCCCGGGACATCATCCGGGCCATGAATCTGCCTGTGGTCGAATCGGCCCGATTCGAAGCCGACGATCTCCTCGGGTCGATGGCACGCCACTTCGCCAGCGACGATCTGCAGGTCGTGATCGTCACCGGCGACAAGGACTCGCTGCAGCTCGTCAACGACAACGTGCGGGTGATGATGACCAAGAAGGGCATCACCGAGACCCTGATCTACGACCCATCGACGGTCAAGGAGTTGCACGGAATCACCCCGGATCAGGTGGTGGACATGAAGGCCCTGATGGGGGACAGCAGCGACAACATTCCTGGTGTCCCCGGTGTGGGCGAGAAGACAGCGGTCAAGCTGATCACGGAGTACTCCGATCTAGATGGCGTCTTCGCCAATCTGGACAGCATCAAGGGCAAGCTCAAGGAGAAGCTGACAGACAACCGGGACCAGGCCTATCTGTCCCAGGACCTGGCCCGGATTCGAACCGACGTCCCCTTCGATGTGAAGCTTGAGAATTGCCAGCCCGGAAACCCGGATCGGGATCGGATGCGCCACCTCTTCGTGGAGCTCGAGATGCGGCGCCTGATGCGGCTCATCGAGCCTGACACGGTCACCGAATCCGAGGAGGAAAGAAGTTACGAGACAGTCCTCTCCCGGGGTCAGTTCGACGCTCTGCTGGCGCGCATCAAGACCGCCGATACTGTTGCCCTGGACACGGAGACCACCAGCACGGAGCCGACTCGTGCTGCCCTCGTGGGGATTTCGATCTCCGTCAAGAAGGGCGAGGCGTTCTACATCCCCCTGGCCCATCAGTATCTCGGGGCGCCGGAACAGCTGCCTCTGCAAGATGTGCTGAAGGACCTGAAGGAGGTTCTCGACGGCGGAGGCGAGCCACTGCTGGTCGGCCAGAACTTGAAGTACGACCTGATCGTTCTGGAGCGTCACGGCCTGTCGGGCCTGAAGGCGGGCTTCGACACCATGGTGGCCAGCTATGTCCTGGAACCGACCCGAATGCGTCACAGCATGGACGCCCTGGCCCTGGAGCTTCTGAACATCAAGACGATTCCCTACTCCGATGTGGTCCCCAAGGACCGGACCTTCGATCAGATCGAGGTGGACCGGGCGACGGAGTATGCGGCTGAGGACGCTGACATCACACTCCGCCTGTTCCAGGTACTGAAGCCGCGGCTGGTCGACGGAGGGCTGATGGAGCTCTTCACCAACCTGGAGATGCCCTTGCTTCCGGTCCTGGCCCGCATGGAGATGAACGGCATCTCGATCGACCCGGATTATCTGGGCGAGTTTTCGAAGGAGTTGACCACCGAGATTCGCCACCTGGAACAGAAGATCCACGGACAGGCGGGTGAGGAGTTCAACATCAACTCGCCGCAACAGCTCGCCGTCATACTCTTCGACAAGCTCCGACTTCCCGTGATCCGGAAGACCAAGACCGGACGGTCGACGGATGCGGCGGTTCTGGAGGAGCTGGAGAAGGCCCATGGCAGCGAGATGGCGGCGATGATCAATCATTACCGCCATCTGGTGAAGCTGCGCGGAACCTACGTCGACGCTCTGCCGCGACTTCTGAATCCCGAAACGAAGCGAATTCACACCTCCTTCAGCCAGGTCACGGCCGCCACGGGAAGGCTGTCCTCCAGCGATCCGAACCTGCAGAACATCCCGATCCGGACCGAGGTAGGCAACCGGATACGGAAGGCCTTCCGTCCCGACCCGCCGGACTGGGTGTTCATCGGCGCTGACTACAGCCAGATCGAGCTTCGGGTCATGGCCCACGTGACGGGCTCCCCCGTTCTTCGAGAGGCCTTCGAGCGGGGCGACGACATCCACACCGAGACAGCGGCCCTCATCTTCGGGATTCCCGTGGAGCAGGTCGATTCCACCATGCGCAACCGGGCCAAGAGCATCAACTTCGGAATCCTGTACGGGATGGGCCCCTTCGGACTCGCCCGGCGCCTTGGAATCACGCAGGCGGAGGCGAAGACCTTCATCGCCAGCTACTTCGAGCGCCTGCCGGAAGTGAAACGCTTCATCGACGAGACCATCGTATCGGCCAGGAAGAACGGCTACGTGACGACTCTGATGAACCGGCGGAGAGCCCTGCCGGAGATCAACGCCAAGAGTGCGAACCAGCGTGCATTCGCCGAGCGAATCGCTATCAACACCCCCATCCAGGGGACTGCGGCAGACCTGATCAAGATAGCCATGATCCGGCTCGACGAGGAGCTCCGGTCCCGATCGTTCCAGGCCCGCTTGCTCTTGCAGATTCACGACGAGTTGGTGCTGGAGACGCCGACGGATCAGGCAGACGAAGTGGCGGCCTGCATGAAGACAGTCATGGAGGGGGCCATGGAGCTGTCGGTTCCGCTGGTGGCGAACCTGGCTCGAGGTTCCGACTGGTCCGAACTGAAGTGAAGCATGGCGGAGCAGGAGAAACTGATAGCCGACCTGGCGGAGCTGGCGGACTTCGCCGCCTCACTGGCCGGGTCCCTGAGCCCAGGGCAGGTCTACCTGCTCACCGGCGATCTGGGCGTAGGCAAGACGACTCTCGTGAGGGAGGTCTGTCGCTGCCTGGGGGGGGACGCCGAGCGAGTGGTAAGCCCTTCCTACACGCTGGTGCAGGAGTATGAGGACGGTCGTATTCCGATTGTGCACATCGATCTCTACCGCGTCGATCCCGGCCAGTCCCTGGACAGCCTGTTCCTGGAGGAACTGCTGGAGAGAGGAGACTCCGTTGCGTTCATCGAGTGGCCCGGCGTGGCAGAGCCCATGTTACCCGCCGGGACGAAGGAGATCCGTCTCGAATTCGGACCTGCACCGACGATGCGAAAGATCGTGACCCATGTCGAAAGCTGACTCGATGACAGAAGCCGGCAAGACAGCCAGACGTCCCTTCCCTTCCGCAGCTCACCTGTTGCGGACAGGCCGTCCTAAGCAGTGGACCAAGAACGTCTTCGTCTTCGCCGCTCTGTTCTTCGCCCGGAAGCTGGGTGAGCCCCTCCTCGTGGGCCGCGCCCTGTTGGCATTTGTCAGTTTCTGCCTGCTCTCGAGCAGCGTCTATTACATCAATGACATCTGCGACCTGGAGGCGGATCGGGCTCACCCGGTGAAGCGGAATCGGCCCATCGCGAGCGGACACGTTCCCCTTGGCCTGGCCCGGATCGTGGCCCTGCTGCTGGCCATCGCCGGCCTGGCAATGGCCTACTCGCTGGGAGTTCCCTTCTTCGGCATCGTCCTGCTCTTCTGGATTCAGAACCTGGCCTACTCTTTCTGGCTGAAGCACATCGTCATTCTCGACGTCATGCTCATCGCCACGGGATTCTTGCTCCGGTCCGTCGGTGGCGCCGTGGCGCTTCCGGTGAAGATCTCCGGCTGGCTCGGCCTCTGCACGATCATGCTAGCCCTGTTCCTGGGCTTCACCAAGCGGCGGCAGGAGATCGTGGTCCTGGGCGAGGACGCCTCGAGGCACAGGGGGATCCTGACACACTACAACCTGCCGTTCCTGGATCAGATGATCTCCGTCGTCACCGCCTCGACGGTGATGTCCTACGCCCTCTACACCGTCAGCCCCGAGGTGGTTCAGAAGTTCGGCACCACGAACCTGTTCTGGACCGTGCCCTTCGTACTCTTCGGCATCTTCCGCTACCTCTTCCTGGTCCACGTGAAGAGCGATGGCGACAACCCGACCCGGGTGGTCCTGGGAGACCTGCCGCTTCAGATCAACATCGCCCTCTGGGGGCTCGTGGTCGGCGCCATCGTCTACCTCTGAGACTTCAGGACCCGAGCCCGGACTTCCGTGCAGAGATTCCGGACAAAACAAGCCGCCCACCGTACGGACGGTGGGCGTGAATCAGAATGGGATCAAGAAGCCCTTGCGGGCAGGGAGCTGAGATCAGTCTGGCGCCTTCGAACTCCAGCTTTCCGAAGGCAACGTCGACTATGTGACGCGATTGTGGGTAATGCTTCAAAGCTCGAGTACCGGAAGTGGCCAGGCCGACGAATCGGAGTTCCAGGTGATTTCCATCCTCGGGCACCCCGACATCACGCAATGTTCGCGCCAACCGGCGATTCTGTAAGCTGAGCCACTCCAGTGCGGCATTCATGCTCCATAATCGCGGTCACATCGCCACACACTAGGGAGAATTTACCGGGTTGAATTCCCTGCTATCGGTCGTAATTCCCTACTATTGAGCCTCCACCCGGGCCCCACGAAGCAAAACGGGGCCGCAATCCCGGTAAGGGATCCGGGGACACACGACTGGACCCGAATTCGC
>JAJFLN010000348.1 GCA_021772705.1 Candidatus Cloacimonadota bacterium
ATTGAAACTCTCTTTGCTGTAGCGGTGTATCTGGTTGAACGCTTCGCGGATCGCGACGCCACGCTTTTTCAGCTCAACCTGTACCAGAGGCAGGCCGTTTACCAGGATCGTCACATCGTAGCGGTTCGCGTGCGTTCCGGCCTGTTCGAACTGCTTGATGACCTGAAGCTTGTTGCGGCAGACTTGTCGCTTGTCGACGAGATAGATGTTCTGAATGCGGCCATCATCGAAGACGAAATCAAATATATAGTCGTCGTGGATTTTTCGGGCTTTGTCCGTGACGCTGTCACTGGGGCGATCCAGATAGGTCTCAACAAATCGCGCCCACTCTTTATCTGTGAACTGAACATCATTGAGCGCTTGCAGCTGGGTGCGCACATTCGCCAGCATCGCGTCGGTTGATTTCAGATCGTTCAGAAACTCATAGCCCTGATTGCGCAGGTCCTGGACAAGCTCGCGCTCCAGGTCGGCCTCAGACTGATAGCTGTCAGCCGCTTCCCAGGCACGCACATACTTATCGAGCACGATGAAGCGATTGGTCTCTGCGATCGGTGTTGTCTGCTCAGCCATTCGGCGCCTCCTCCTGCCAATAGCTGTAATTGTTGCGCAGATGCTCCAACAGCAGCTTCACGGTCTGTTTCTCCTGCGGGGAGGGCTCGGCAACGGCCTCGTTGGAAAGTGTGCTATGGCTGGTGAATTGAATGATGCGGTTCAGATAGAGGTTCTGGTCGTCGGGCAGCAGCTCAAACCACCGTGGGTAGCCCAGAAAGTTCGACGTTTTTTCATACAGATTGCGCAGCAGCGTGAAGTGATAGCGCTCGATCTTGTCTGCCGCGATCGCCTGCTCCAGCGTTTGCTTCAGGTAAAGGTGGTAGGAAAAGCTCTTATTCGAATCGCCATTCTTCGTCTCCAGCGAGAATGTGCCGTCATCAAGCCGGCTGAGCATGTAGCAGGTTTTATTCTTCAACTCGTTGAACAGCACATTGAAGAAAAGCGGGCTGTGCGTCGTGATGATGAACTTCAGGCCGTTCTCATTGTCGCTTCTTCCGACCAGGTCGGCGACATCGACTGCCAGTTGAATGAGGTGGTTCTCATCCAGTGAGCTGACGGGGTCATCGATGAAGATATATTCGAGGTCATTGAACTGATCTGTCTCACGCTCATCGAGTTCGGCGGTGTTGCGGGTGCCGATCACCTGATCCAGCAGGCAGTAGAAGACGCTCCAGATGAAGTTGCTCTCTTCGCCCTTGGAGATTTTCAGATTGCCGGTGCTCGTATCGGTGCCGCGTTCCAGCGAGAAGGTCACTTCGGAAAACGCCGGAACGGTGACGTCTTTGCCGTCCTTGTCTTTGGCTTTGTATTCCTCGTTGAAGCGCGGCGTCAGGTACGGCTGAGTGTAATGTTGAAATATTGTGGTGATAGCACGATCAAGCCCCAGACGCTCCAGCGCCAATTTCGTGTAAGCATTCGAATGAATGCGAAGCTTGCGCTCCGTGTCCCCGTCCAGATCATTGTCCCAATAGAACAGGTCTTCGGTGAACGCGTTATAATATAGGACTTTCGGGCGCTGGTCGTCCGGGCGCTCTTCTGTCTTCGGATCAATGAGGTCTTTGAACGCCCGCGAAAGCCTTGTCTTCCCTGACGCGTTGAACGCATAGATCAGCTGCACCTTTTTGTCGGCGTCTCGCAGGGTCTGCGCGATCTCGGTCAGCCTCTGTCCCATTTAGGCCGCCATTTCGTCAGGTTTGGGAAAGTTCAACAGCAGATCGCGATAGTAGGCATATTGCGTTTCGCGCAGTTCGATTTCGCGCGGCAGACCTTCGGTTAGGGAGGTGGTCAGCGTGTCAAATTTGTCGAGAATGGCGACGATGCGGGCTTGTTCTTTTAGAGACTTCTGACGGTCATCGGGGTACGGAACAGGCAGTCGCACGTTTTTCACCCCATCAATCAGCAGCCTTTTGATCTTACCACTCGAAACGTATTTCGCTTTCTGATCATGGAAGGCGTCTGTTTGCATCGCATAAGCGATGAACTTCGGGTTCATGTTGTGGCGGAATGCATAGCTATCGTCATGAATGGCGACTTTTTTTTCTCCAAGCCAAGCAACGGCCTTGCCAACGTCTTCGATTGTTTCGCTGACTCCTGCGATGATAACATCATTCGGCTCAGCATACCGAAGCGACGCCGCCATATCGCTTCTGACTTTTGAAAGCGTGTCGTGTGCAAAGACACCGTAGTGGGTGTATATTTCACCATAGTGGATCGCACCGATTCCTTCATCCACATAATCGGCTTTCGTGAAACGCTTTCCACGGATGAACTCGCCGATCTCTTCCAAGGGTCTCCATTCGACGTCGCGTTCTTCGCCGTTGAGAAGTCGATCGTGGTAGTAGTTGTATTGCTTTTTCCGGGCGGTAAGTTCGGCGGTGAGCTCGGCGGTGAGCTCGGCGAAGCTGTCGAGTATCCGAACAATCTCCCCCTGTATCGCCAGCGACTTTACTGGATCATCGGGGCATGGGATGGGCATTTCAAACGCTTTCACTTTGCCGTCCGATATCGCTGGATACGCAGCGCCACTCTGATGATCTTCGACGTAAAGCTTGAATTCCGTCGAGCTAATCCAATGCAACAACCACTTGGGCAGCACCCGCGCCTGATTTGCTCTGAGTACGCAGTATCCAGTGCTTGCAACGTGTCCGCCATGGTCTGGACCGATAATGCAATACCTTTGCTGGGCAGGCCGCGTCGTCGCGAAAATTAGATCATCTACTTCGACGAGTTTTTGAGCCCTACTCGGAGCAGTCTCGGCTGTGATCTCGTTTGTTCCGGTAACTTTGTGAGTTTTGATGTCCACGGATGTTAGGTCGATATAACGATAAATCCCCTCGGCTTCAGCCCATTTGATGTTGGTAGTAGATTGAGTGACGTCCCCGATCGGCACCCACTCAACCTCAGCGCCATCCAGCAGCTTATCCAAAAAGCCTGCCGTACTCATGCTTCAAATTCCGCAATGATAGCATCGATGTCGGCACGTAGTTGATCGATCTTCTCAACCGTGGTTCTGATCTCTTCATTCAGCTCATCGATATTCACAACCTCGCGCGTGTCGCGCGGCTCCACATAAGAGCTGACCGAGAGGTTATAACGCCGCTCCACAATGGTCTCATAGGGAATGGAGGCGGCGACATGGGGCACGTCCTCCTTGCTATCGAAGATCTCCATCAGCTTAGCGATGTGATCGTCCGTCATCAGATTGGTGTTGGTGACCTTCTTGAAAAACTCCTCTCCCGTGGCGTCGATGAATTGCGTGGTCGTGTCCGTCTTGTTCTTGGCCAGGACCAAAATAGTGACCGCAATCGTCGTGCCGTAGAAGAGGTTGGACGCAAGGGCGATCACTGTCTCGACATAGTTGTTATCGACCAGATATTGCCTGATCTTCTTTTCTGCGCCGTCGCGATAGAATATCCCCGGAAAGCACACGATCGCCGCGCGGCCTTTCGCTGACAAATAGCTAAGCGCATGGAGCACAAAGGCAAAGTCGGCCTTGGATTTGGGCGCGAGCACGCCCGCCGGGGCAAAGCGGTCGTCATTGATCAGGGTCGGATCATCCGAGCCGATCCACTTCACCGAATAGGGCGGGTTGGAGACGATGGCGTCAAAGGGTTTGTCGTCCTGAAAATTCGGCTGGGTGAGCGTATCGCCGCGCTGGATATTGAATTTGTCGTAATTGATGTTGTGCAGGAACATGTTCATGCGGGCGAGGTTGTAGGTTGTGTGGTTGATCTCCTGCCCGAAAAATCCGTCTTCGATGATGTGGGCGTCAAAATGCTTCTTGGCCTGCAGCAGCAGCGAGCCGGAGCCGCAGGCGGGATCGTAAATCTTGTTGACGTGTGCCTGCCCATGCATGGCGAGCTGCGCGATGAGCTTGGAGACATGTTGAGGGGTGAAGAACTCACCGCCGGACTTGCCCGCATTGGCCGCGTAGTTGGAGATCAGGAACTCATAGGCGTCGCCGAACAGATCAATCTGGCTGTTGTGGAAGGCCCCGAAATCCAGCTCCGCAACCCGCTTCAACACTTTCGCTAAGCGGCTGTTCTTCTCCGTGACCGTATTGCCAAGCCGCGTGCTGGTCGTGTCAAAGTCGGCAAACAGACCTTTGATATCCTGCTCAGACGGGTATCCATTGGCGGATGACTCGATCGCCGCAAAAACCTGAGCGAGATCAGTGTTCAGACTGTCAT
>JAJFLN010000349.1 GCA_021772705.1 Candidatus Cloacimonadota bacterium
TCTTGTGCTGGGACTACGTGATCTTGTGCTGGGACTACGTGATCTTGTGCTGGGACTACGTGATCTTGTGCTGGGACTAACTTGTGCCCGTTCACGGGAGCAGCTTGCTCCGGCACAAGATCACGAGAGAGCTGCCCCCCCCCGCACCGCAGCGCTCTCAGCCGGTTCTGGGCTCCACGCCCAGGCCGGTTGACGTTCCCCGGGTCAGCGACCCCTTGGCGGTCTGATGTCCCTGGAAGGGATCGTCACGGATCAGGAGATGCCCGTCCAGGTCGGCGTAGTCAGCGAGGGACGCCAGCTCCAGAGCCGAGGCGATTCCGAGGGAACTCTCGATCATGCAGCCGAGCATGGTCTTCAGTCCCAGGGCCCGTGCCCGTTGCAGGACGTCCCGGCACCGCTCCATCCCTCCCAGCTTGGCCACTTTCACGTTCACGCCGTCCACATGAGGGGCCACGCGCTCCAGGTCCGCCATGCTGGTCAGGGACTCATCAGCGAAGATCGGGATGCCCTCCTGGCGCAGCCGATCCCACTCCTCCGCCGGCGCGCTGCCGGCCAGAGGCTGCTCCAGGAATTCGACAGCCAGTTCCTTCAGCAAGGGCATGGCCGCCAGGGCCTGGAACAGGTCCCAGCCCTCGTTCGCATCGACCCGGATCCGGGCATCAGGACGAGCGCGACGGATGGCTTCCAGTCCGGCCAGGGATGGGCCGTCACCCACCTTGACCTTCAATACCTGGAACTGCCTGGCCTCCCCGGCCCGTCGGGCCATCTCCGCCGGCTCGGCGATGGCGATGGTGAAGGACGTCTCGATGGGCTCCGGCGCCTCGAGCCAGAGAAGCTGATGAGCCGGAAGCCCGCTCCACCTGGCAAGCAGGTCCACCAGGGCCATCTCGAGGCCTGCCCGGGCCGCGTTCTGCTCGCTGGTGAAGCAGGAATCCATGGCCCGCTGCAGAGCCGGCAGCTCGGGACGTGTCTGCCCCATCCGCTCGGCCGCCGTCTCGATGGCCTGACAGACGGACTCCAGGGTCTCGCCGTAGCGAAGATTGGGCGACGCTTCACCGGCCCCCTCCCGGCCAGACAGGGAGACTCGCACCAGCACGTTCTCCCGGACCGTCTCGGTCCCTCGGGCGATCCGGAAGGGCTCCACGAGCCGGAGCGGCATCGGCTCCAAGGAGATTCGGAAGGGCTCCAGATCGGACTGAAGACTCACTTCTTCAGAGCTGCCTTCAGCGCCTCCACACACTTGAGAAAGTCCTCCAGCATGTCCGAGTTGATTCGAAGCCCCTTCTTGGTCGGCCCCTTGTAGCCCGTCGTGTTCGAGAACTCCCGGATGTCGAAGTAGACCTTTCCGTTATGCTCCGTGGTCGCGAAGACGACATCGGCCATGCTGTTTTTGGTCATCCGCGAGACCTCGTTCAACTCAGTCCGAGGCTCCTGCTCGCTCGCCATCGCTGCAACCTCCCAGATCGACACACCCGTCACCCGGTCCGGCTCGAATCCTATCGCCGGTTCCCGCGGGTGTCAACGGGGCGCGGAAGACTCCAGCAGCATCACGATCTCGACATGGGCCGTCTGGGGAAACATGTCTACGCCAACGGCACGGGCCGGGTGGTACCCGCCGCTCATCAGTCTCGACGCATCCCGGGCCAAGGTGGCCGGATCGCAGCTGACGTAGACGATACGGGAAGCACGAGTCCGCAGGATTCCCTCGATTGCATCGGCAGCGCCAGTCCTGGGTGGGTTCAGGACCACCAGGTCCGGCCGCGACGCCGAACCGCGGGCCAGATAGGCCGGCACGTCAGCCGTCACGAAGCGGCAGCCTGACAGTCGATTTGCCGACCCGTTCCGCGCCGCATCAGCCACTGCCCTGCCCGAGACTTCGACGCCCACCACCTGGCCGCCACGAACGGCAAGGGGCAACGAGAGGTTTCCAATCCCACAGTATAGATCCAGCACGCTCTCACCCTGTCTGACGGCGCTCATCTCCAGGACAGCCTCGACGAGCGCCCGATTCTGCCGCCGGTGGACCTGGCCGAAGCTGCCGGGCCGGCTGGAGATCTCCAGGACCTCACCATCCGCTTCGAGCTTGTAGGAAATCCTGAACTCCGGGCCGCCGCTGGTGACCACCCGCCCCCGCCCATCGAGAACTTGAAAGGGCAGGTCCCGCACCACTGACGCATAGGCGCCCCAGTCGCCATGAGGCCGAAGCGTCACGTGAACCGGTCCCGCTTCGCCGACAGCCAGATCCAGCTGGAATGCCCCTTTCGGCCAGGCCCTGCCCGACAGGTCCACCACAAGGCGATCCAGCTCTGGGTGCAGGACCCGGCAGTGACCCGGGATCGGCACCACCCGATGCGTGCCCGTGGCGTAGAAGCCGATCTTCACATCCCTGCCGTCGCTCTCTCCCCGCAGGACGGCCCGGGACCGATAGGACAGACTCCCTTCAGGCGAAACGGGCTTGATTCCATCCCAGCCGCGGACCTCGAACTTGCCGATCCGAGAGAACGCGGACAGTATCAGGTTCTCCTTCGCCTCCGACTGAACGTCCTCCTTCAGGTGCAGCCACTGGCAGCCGCCGCAGTCGCCGAAGGCCGGGCAGTCGGGCGGCCGGCGGCCAGGCCCGGGTTTCAGCACCTTGACGACCCTGCCTTCCCCATGGCGGCGCCGGACTGCCTGGAGTTCGACCTGAGCCCGGTCCCCGGGCGCACCTCCGCTGACAAAGACCACTCGGCCGTCACTGCGGCCCACGGCCCTGCCGCCTGCTGCCAGCCCGTTCAACTCCAGCTCGATAATCTGGCCCACTCGCATTCTCAACGCCATCCTTCTGTCCTGTTGTTCGCTGCTTCCAGCGCCGATGGGGCATCCGACGAGCGCCTTCGTCCGCCGAACCCCGACTTCCCGGTACCAGAGGCCGGTTTCTGTGCACTCTTCCGCGGACTGCCACGGTTGACGGGTTGGGCCCTCTGAAATACGATACTCTTGCCCAACCGTGAAGATCGACGAGACCTTTCAAGACTCCCTGAAGGATCAGGACACCCTGGAGCGGACGCTGGTGACGCTCCGCCTGGTGCCCGTGTTCGAACAGTTCACCGCCGATGAACTGAGCGCGGTCCTCCAGCTGACCCGGAAGGTTCACTACGAGCCGAAGGAAATCCTGTTCCGGCAGGGCGGAGACGACCGCACCCTCCACATGATTCTCTCCGGCTCCGTGCTTCTCTACACGGAGGATGAGGACGGGCAGGAGACCATCGTAGGTCAAAGAGGGCTCGATAACTGTTTCGGAGAGATCGCCTTTCTCACGGGGGAAGTAAGACACACCTCGGCAAAGGCCGGTCCCGAGGGCTCGGAACAACTCGTCCTCGAGGCACAGGACTTTCAGGAGCTGACCCGGATCAGTCCTCAGCTGACGTTCAAGATGCTGGGGACCATCATCGAGAACATCGACGAGCGGCTCCACGATCTGCCCAGCAGCTTTCGCCATCACGTGGTCTGGGGAACCAAGCGACCTGGCCTCAGGGAGCCGCCAAAGCCACTGGACAAATCCTACCTGGGCGGCGGACTAGCCGTGGGTCTTCTGATCGGCCTCATGGCCGGCTCGGCCCTGGGCGGCTTCTTCGTCGAACAATACAAGAATGCCCTGGGACTCATTCCCTGGACCAAGAAGGCCTTCTCGTGGACGACGGGAGTCACCCTGGCTGTGACCGGACTGCTGATCGGCTGGAAGATGGCTCTGGCGAAAATGAAGCGCACCCTGGGCGGCGTCGGTCCTCGATGCTGCCTGAACTGCAAGTTTGTCATCCTCGAGGGGATCGAGGAGAGGTTCGGATGTGCCTACACAATCTTGGAGTTGAAGGGGAAGACCGTGAAGCCCGGCCCGGACTACGACTCGCCGACCGATTGTCCCTCGTTCCAGTATCGTGACATCGCGCGGCTGGGCTGAGAGCCTGCCGCCCAGGGAGATGGCCGACACGGAGCAGCGGTGCGAGGACAGTGCCGGGACGGAGGAGTCCGGGAACGTCGAGGTTGCACCCAACGTAGATTCCCCGCTCAACAGACTCGATGAGTACTGTTTCTGGGCGGTCTTCATGCTCGCCACGGCGACGGTCTCGAAACCACTGACGATTCCGGCGGCGACGATTGGCGTGGCACTCCTCGTCCTGGCCTACTACAAGGCAGGGCAAGCCAGCTCTCCGGAGGCCCCGGATGACATCGGCTTCACCCGGGCCTTCCTCATTGCTACGCTGGTCATCTATGGCTACACCGCCATCTCCGGTTCCGAGATCGGGATCTGGTTCCTGCTCCTCTGCTGCATGTTCCTACTCCACTGCGCCCGGAACCTGATGATCGTCGAGAAGGTCATCATCAAACCGAAGCCCACGAATCTCGCTCTGGAGCCCGAAACTCCGGAGCCGAACCCAGCCCCCCTGGAGGCGCTGAGCCAGCGGCTGGGAGAGTCCTCCCCGGCCACGCCGCGGGTGGAGAGCGCCATCAAGCGCCTCTTCCTCCTGCGGCAGCGGGGCGCCCTTTACCTGAACGAGGACGGCCCCAGGGACGTGACAGCCCTTCGGGAGGAGATGGAGAAGGCCTCCGCCGAACGCGGCCGGACAGAGGACGCGACGCAGAAGGACGTTCTGTCCTTGCAGCTAAGCTCCCTGGCTAGGATACTGTCAGTTGCAGAGCGGCCCGATTCCGACTTCCACGACTTTCGTCGGATCATGGATGCCGTTGAAGAGGTACTGGAAGACATCGGACAGAACCTGGATAGCGGCGGCGGCGGCGAGTCTCCCTCGTGGGAGTGGCTGGAGCCGTCCTTGACGGTCCTGGAGACGACTCTCGGCGGAGCCGAGGACGCGCTGGAGCGAACCGAGGAGAGCCCTGACCCTTGAACAGCGAGCTGGAGAGCCGAATCGATCAGGCCGCCGCCGCCCTGCGAATCCGGTATGACAGACGGGTCCTGCTGGTGTCCTTTGCGGGCTGCTTCGTGATCTGCACTATATTCTTCGTCTGGTACCCCCCCGCCTTTGCCCAGGATCTCTGGGGCGGTGGCGAGGTTGCGTTTCTGCTCATCGGTATCCCGGCTGTGAGCTTCCTGGCGAACTTCTTCTTCCAGCTGATGCTGGTCCCCTTCATCGACAGCTATTACGCCGTCTTTCGCCGGAAAAGCCATACAGATCTTGCCGTGGCGACCGTGCTGGGTGAAGAACTGCGGGCCAGGAGGCCCGGTTATCTGGAGACCGCCAGAGCGCTCCTGAATCAGTTTCAGCCCAATCCGAAGATCATCTTTCCCGAAGTCAGCCGAGCGTTCAAGCGCCTCCTGGATGCGGAGAGTCTGGTGGAGGCCCAGGATCTGGGTGAGCAGCTCGGACTGTCCAACGAGATCATCAATCAGGCCCGCCGGCGCTTGCTCGGTGACTGGGAGAGCCACGGAGAGGACTCCCGGGAGATCGCCAAGGCGAAGAAGTCCGCGGATGAGCTCCTGGCCGACTTCGAGACCATCGAGGGACTGGTCACCCACCTCGTTTCGGGAGAGAGTGTGGCATCCCAAACCGCCCGGGATCTCCTGGAGAAACAACATGCCGGTAGGCTGGCAGCCCTGAGAGCCATGCCCCTGGAAGCCATCCGAAGTATCTTCGCCTCGTCCACCGTGATCCGCCTGGCCCAGATTCACGTGCTGTTCGGGAAGGCCTACGTGGTCGGGGAGGATCGCTACCTGGCCCGCCATCACCTCGAGCGCGCCCTCGAACTC
>JAJFLN010000350.1 GCA_021772705.1 Candidatus Cloacimonadota bacterium
TGGCCGTCATCGACGATTCGAGTCCTCGTGGGATGAGAGACCGTGCTGCCATTGAGCTTCTCTATGCCAGCGGTCTGCGCCGCAGGGAGTTATTGAGTCTTCGTCTCGGCCATCTCGATCTCAAACAGAATCAGATGCGCTTCCAAGCCAAAGGGGATAAGGACAGAGTTCTTCCCATCGCCTCCCAAGCAGCTCTGTCTTTAGGAACCTACCTTCGCCTCGGTCGACCCAAGATGGGCAGAGCCAAAAAAGACTATGTGTTTGTCTCACCAGCGAGAGGACCTATGAAGGGGGAAGAATTCAGTGTCTCCTTGAGGAGTTACGCCAAAACGGCCGACATCAACAAGCGTGTCACACTTCATACGATTCGACATACCGCCGCCACCCATCTACTTCTTGGCGGAGCAGACATTCGCTACATCAAAGAGTTCTTGGGCCACGAGTCCCTCAAGACCACGCAGCTCTACACCCATCTCGACGTCAGCCAGCTGGCCGCCGTTCTCAAGCGCTACCATCCTCGGGAGCAGGGCTTCTCTTGAAGAAGCAGGGGCTATGGGAGAAGCGTTTCCAAGAATTCCTCGATGACATTCGGAGCCGTCATCGCCGACCTTATGGCTATCTCTGGAGCAGTCAGAAATTTTGGTCTTGGTTTAACCAGCGCGGACTCTGTTGGGAACGAGTCGATGGAGATGTCTTCAGAACCTATGTTCAGGAACTCCAGAACCATCGCCCAGCCTATGCCCCCAGCACCATTTATGAGCGCCTCCGCTGCGCCATTGCTGTCGTCAGGCACTTCGTAGAGCGCGACTATCTCCTCTGGGTAGTCAGCCCAGCTGAGATTCTAAAAGCTCCGCCGAGGTCTACTCGTCAGTGGGTACCCGAACCAGAGGAGGTACAGCGTCTCCTTGAGCTACCGGACCCCAACACGTCTCGGGGATTAAGAGACCGCGCTATACTCGAACTCTTCTACGGAAGTGGTCTGAGGTTATCGGAGATGAGTCGTCTCACTCTCTCAAGCCTCGATCTCCATCGCGGCACCGTCACCATCCGTGACCCCAAGAACGGGGAAGACCGGGTTGTTCCGATGACCGAAATCTCAAAACTAGCCACCCGCAACTACCTTCAAAACGCCAGACCTGAACTCGCTCAAAACAAAGACGGTCTCAATTTAGGTGGCGACGCCCTATGGCTGGGCAATCGACAACGAGCCATGGGTCTTTCTGGAATCTGGTACAGGGTGCAACTCTACGCCCGTCAACTCGAGCTTCCGATCTCTCCCCACGTTCTCAGACATGCGTGTGCCACCCACCTCCTCCAGGCCGGTGCCGGCATCGGTCACATCGCCACCCTCCTCGGGCACACCAGCCTAGATTCCACCAGACTCTACACCCACCTCAAGACTATGGACCTGCGAGCCCTCCTCGAGCGCCATCATCCTCTCGAGAATCGCGAAGAGTTTCACACAGCGCTGTTTTGAGCCCTTTTCGAGGGCCTAAATCGCCCTAGAATCGCCCTGGCTCAACCTACGGCATCCTGACCTAAAACAGGTACATTAATATAGGCTCCCAGGGGATGCATTAGAACGCACCGGGTGGGCTCAGGGTGCTAGGCTCTTATCACAGATTGGTCATCGGGCCTCGACGGGTCATAGAGATCTCCTGTGGCCAATCGGCCATTTTCCCTCCAAACAAAGTGACCAACTGGCCACTTTTTCCGGGGGGAAACCCCCAGTCACTACCAGGGATTCCCTCCATTACGGATTTGCCGGTACACGCTACTGTTTGTTTGGAGGGTCTATTATCCACATAAAGGCCGAAGTTGTAAAAACACTAGCTGCGAGGCTGAGATTTGACGATGTGGACAGTCGAGTATACGCGAGTCTGAGCGCGTTTTCCGACGTAGTTGACACGAAAGTGAGCGACGAGTCGCTTCAGGAAGAGTACTTGGATTTCGAACGAAGCTACTTTGATTTAGGCTTACTTTCGGATACAGACATTCCATGGGGATATTTCGATCTCGGGTCCATCATGCAGACCGATGTTCGAATCGTTCGACGGGACGAGTTGGTAGTTGATGTTTCGAGAATGCTCCTGAGAAGAATGATCACCGGGCTTCCGGTGGTTGACGACTCTGGAATCTTGGTCGGGGTGATTTCCGTCACCGATGTCGCCAACGCCGTCGCTAGGCCGGAGCTGCTTGAAAAGATGGGGGAGCTGACGGTCAGTGATATCATGACGACCTACGTCATCACCGAAACACTGAGATCAAATCTGCGCGATGTGCTACACGCGATGCTGAGCTTCAGATTACATCGCGTAATCGTGATTGACGATGCCCGGAAACCAATCGGCATTGTATCTTCTCTTGACGCTGCTAAGACGTTGCAATACCTACTTAAAGAACTGAAGTCTGCGACACTTCGCAACGCTAGTTAGATTCGGCTATTAACAAAATCGCGATTCGTATTGTGGTAGCAGCGTCGCTTCTTTACATTGCAAGTTTCCTGTTTTCAGACCACACACACTGAGCATCCCGAGCTACGGGCTTGCTGACGATGGAGTGTTGAGATTCCCTTGCGGGCGTACAATTCAGGACGTGGGACAATAGTGCAAGGAGCTTTCGCGAACACGCCTCAACCGGGGAGAGACGAAATTGGTATTTCCTAAATCATCAAGGCGACGGAGCTTTCAGTGGATGTTGCTCCTTTTGGCCGTCATGCTGGCTATAGCTCTCCGAGCTTCGCAAACCGATCCGCGAGATGAGTTTGTCGGCCTCGAATCGCTAGAGGGCTCTTTAGCATTAGCCATCTCACACAATCCCCGATATGAAGTGATGACCGAGCAAGGGTGCGTGAAAGTGCGTCTCCTCGAGATAAAGCTTCATGTCAGGGGGACCGGGACAGCTTCTCCGATAGAACTCTTCGCTTGCCACCAGCATGTGGGCATAGGAGAAGGGGAGTTTTTCATTCATCCTAGCAAGGAGCGACTATCAATCCGAGCACCAGTTCCACGAAAGAGCGCGGGAGAGATCCCTCAAGATTTTCAAGAACTCCGAATTCTAGAATCCCTAGGAATGCACGAGGGCTAGCGGCCCGTCCTAGCCTGTCGACATCCTTGCAGGACGTAGCCTTTCCAGGCCCAAATCCTCCAGCACCTCGAACATGAGCGGGGTGCACACGCTCACCGACAGGACACTTTCAATTCGACTCCTTTGGGCTTGGAAGATTTTGCCACTGTCAACCCTTGTTTCCAGAATTATGGTATTGTGAAAAGAGAGGTTTTCAAATGACTTTGATCGTAGATCACGATACCGTCGATGTCGCCAGTAGAGTCCGTTCAATGGCGGAAGAATACGGCATCTCATACACCGAGACTCCAATTGACGTTCTCGCCGAACACTTGACGAGGCTTTCAGGGGACGAGGTCACTGAGCTGGACTCAACGCAGCAGCTTTTGATCGCATTGAGAAGAGCTGGCTCTCTCGATAAATTTGAAGCGATGAAGCTCCAGGCAGCTTATCTCGCAGAGAAAAAACTTGCCCTTTGATCCCTTTTCGGATTTTGAAACACGTGGCTATCTAAGAAATCATTTTAGATTCAAAGACCCAGAAATGATCAAGACCCTGGAGAGAATTGCCTTCCAGGACAATTTGGGTGAGGCTCTCGTGTATCTTTTGACGAAAAACGAGATCACGTACAAAGACATCCTCGAAACACACAAGATCCTTTTTGAGACGGTTTACCCGTGGGCTGGCCAAGATCGACTTCAGACCTCTCCTACCAAAAAGATCAGCAAGGTCGGGATCGAATTTGCTCTCCCCAACGACATAAAACGCGCTACCGAATACGGCCTTGGTCGCGGTCAAGAAAAAGCGTTCATGAAAGAGCATCCCGGAGAGGTTATGGGGCACCTTGCTTTTGGTCACCCTTTTCTTGATGGAAATGGCAGAACTTTGCTGACTGTTCATTCGGTTTTGGCTCAGAAGTCTGGGTTCAATATTGCCTGGTCCCAAACCACGAAGAACGGTTATCTTTCAGCACTGACCAAGGAACTAAATCAACCGGGGGAAGGTCATCTTGACCGCTATCTTCAGCCTTTCAAGGGGAGTTCCACAGTCGGGGACCTTCAGCAACACCTGCTAGAAATCAAAGGCCTCACCGGAAGCTCTTCTCACTAGGACAGAACAGACAAGACCAAGGCTTCAAGGCAAAAATTCCTCCGAGTCCCGGCTCTCACTTTTCAAGGACCCACCAGGTGAGCTCAGGGGCCTTCACTCTTCGTCCGCGAGTGGATCTCCGGAGCCTCAGGTACAGTTACCAGAACCCCTCAAGATCCGTTTACCGAAAAATAAAAATTGAGGAAAATACCAGGCCTTAAAGCCCGTGGTTACGGGGCTGGCGCAAACTGAAAAAATAAGAGTTTTTTCAGTTCGCCAGCGGCGGGGCTGTTTTCAGCGGCCTTTGCGGCTGAACGACTCCCTGATCCTGGCCAACCTAAATCCATCGATGGCCTAAGGGAGCCGCGCAGAGCGTCGAAACTCTGTCTCAAGCGAAGCGAATTTTCGAAGATGGTCGACGAAAATTTGAGCGTTTCAAACGCCCACCCCAAAAATGACACCAGGGCCACCCTAGTGAGCCCGGTGTCATGCTCCAGCTTGCTTCATCCGTCGGAGTGAGGCCGTGACTTTGAGCTCGATAGAGTCTAGAGCTTTCCCTCACCTGGCCAACGACACCATCGCCGTCGAGTTCACCCCCCGGGGAAAGATTTATGGTCTCTGAGTCGAAGTAGGCCGTATGGAAAAACGGATAACGGTAGACCCGGGTGTTTGCGGTGGGCGCCCTTGTATCAGGGGATTACGCATCCGTGTGAAAGACATTCTTGATATGTTGGCAGCGGGGGCGGCGGCCGGGGAAATTCTTGAGGATTATCCCTATCTCGAGGCTGAAGATATTCCAGCTGCTCTCCGCTTTGCTGCCGTTCAAACCGACCACCCCGTCCTTCGCAGTGCGAGTTGAATTTTCTCGTTGATGCTCAACTCCCACCTGCATTAGCAGCCTGGCTGACAGAGCAAGGACATCCCAGCCAGCACGTCGCCCAGTTGTCCCTTGCCCAGGCGTCTGACCATCAGATTTGGAAACTGGCTAAAGACCGGAAGTTGGTGCTAATTTCGAAGGACGAAGACTTTGTTCACATCTCGTCTACAGACCCCGACCCGTCTCCGGTTGTGTGGATTCGAGTTGGTAATTGCACCAAACGCGCTTTGCTCGACTGGTTCGCCCCCCTCTTCCCCAGCGTGATAAAGGCGCTGAACAACGGAGAAACCCTGATCGAGGTAATCTAGTCTGAATACTCCCGATAACTGTCGAGAACAAGATCTCGCTGGCCGAGTTGGTGGCTGAAGCCTGTTACATACATACCACGGGAGTCCTGGAGAGCCGCGACGCGATACGAGCGCATACTCTTCTAGTTTGGCTGGTGGTGATCCAGAAGCTTCGAGAGAAGGTCAACATGACGGCCAAGGTGACCCCTCATTCGCTTCGTCATAGCTTTGCTTCCGAGCTATCTCGAAACGGGAGTTCCCGTCCCCACCATCAGCGCCTTACTTGGCCACCAAAGAATGAAGTCCACCATGATCTACACCCATTCCACAGAGCAGGACAAACGATCCGGGTCAACTCCCTGATCTCAAAGCCAAGGAGTTGATAGTCATACCAGTCTAGTGGTAGGGCTGGTATGACGTTGGCAGAGCCGCTCCCACCCTCTCCCACTGGCGAGCATTCGCCGACCGCTTTCGTTGCGTCACCACCATGGTCCACCGGACCAGGGGACCGATAAGTTGATTAGAACATTTCCAAATGACGAGACAAGAAATATTAGTCGCAATCGAGGAGGTCAACTGGCGACGCTATGAGACCTGGATGGGAAATTGGCGTGAGATTCCCGCCGCCCTGCGCGTCCTCTTGGGTCAAAAGCCTGAGGTTACAAGGTTCGGACGGTGGCTAAGAATGGTCAGACGTCTCCCGTTGTCCAATCCTGAGCAGGCAATAGACGCACTCGCAAACGAGTTGGAACATCAGGGTGGACCCTCTGAAGCTGCTTTCCCAGCGATTCCCTTGTTAGCGAACATCTTGTCTTTTCTGGATGTTCCTGAGCAGGTCGGGGTAACGAATTTGCTAGTGAGCATCGCCCTGCCCTTCGCAGACGGACTGGAGCTCTTCGTTGAAAGCGGTTGGTGGGATCCGAACTACTACCGTTTGTTGGAAAGCTATGCAGAGTGCTTTCTTCCCCTGCTGGACTCTGAGGACACTAAAATCGATGGCTGCTTTGCCCTGGCATGGTTCCCTCGGGTCGCTCGAGATGTGCTGCCTAGACTCAGGGAAATTTCTGCAAATGGTAGCGAAGAAGAACGAGTCACGGCGCTTATGGCTCGAGGTCTCGTTGGTGATGAGATTGGCGTACTTCCCCAAAATTCAGGGCGACGGCTTCGCCGGGTTTCAGCGCTAGCCAGCGCTTATAGTCATGGTCTCTGTGCAGAGACCCTCGAAGTTTTTGTAGAGATGTCCGCTTGGCAAACCACGTCGGAATCTTGGCGAGCCACTGAGTGGATGGGACCGTGGGACTGCCATCTCATTCAACCTGCTGGGCGTCTTCTTCAGCGAACTGAACCCTCGATTCGCTCAGAATTTCTTAAGCGTGCCGAAGACGGGCCTCTCGCAGAGTTGGCGGCGAGTCCCCTGGATCCGAAACAACCCGCGTCTCTTCGTCCTTGGCTAACAATTTCAGGTGTAGCTGGCCAATCTCAGAATTTGTCGCTGTGAAAAGCAAGAAGTCCACTCGGAACAATAGTTTATGGCTCACCACCTCGGGGCACCACTTAGTCCTGGTTGTACTGAGACTGGTATGATGCGGCCTTCGTGCAGGGGGGAATCGAAAGTGAGCTAGAAATACGGGAGGCTTCTTTTCGGCTCTCACGCCATTGACAGATGCGTCAGCTGGAGGAAAAAGTCTAGCTAGTTAGGAGTTCGTGTGGAAGGCTTACAAGTTATGAAGTTGGCGGTCGCTGTGCTATTTCTGGTTCTTTTATCAAGCTGTGGGGGTGGCTCAAGCTCGGGAGACACTCAAGTACCGAGTATCAGCCAAACCACTGTCGCACCAGCCCCGGCCGTCTCTCCGTCCCCGGTCGCAACCCCCCAATTATCAGCGGCGCAGCCACTAACTCGAAGCCTTCCAGAGCGCTCCTGGGGAGCCGACCGATTCTTGACTTTCTCTACAGAACGCAAGGTGATGCAAAACGACACGGATTTGTTCTCTGACATCTACTTGCGTGACCTACTGCTCGGCACCTTAACTCGCCTTACCCGAGGTGCCTCTGGCAACAGCTCTGAGCCCTCTGTATCCCAAGATGGCCGATACGTCGTATTCAAGAGTTCTGCGGAAAATCTGGTCGCTGGTGACACTAATGGAGAAGTTGATATCTTCCTCTGGGACCGCGTGCGCGGCACGACGAAAAACCTAACTTTGGGAGCAAACGCCAGTAGCTCCGAGCCCACGATCTCTGGCGATGGTCGGTATATCGCGTTTGCCACGCTAGCCTCAAACTTGGGCCCCACCGATTCGGACACAAATCGAGACATCTACCTGTACGACCGCGTTCTGGACAACCTTGTTTTGGTCTCGAATAGTGTTGTCGGCGATGCCGTGAGCCCCAGTTTGGATTCGCAAGGGCTGGCTGTGGTGTTCAACGCCCGCGGTTTGGGCTACTGGCAGATTTACGCGTGGGCCCGCAACACCGGAACTGTCGCGCTCATCTCTCGGAATCTGAACAACCAAGCTGGAAACGGTGACTCTTTCCTGCCAACTGTCTCCGATTCTGGAATCGCCTTTGAGTCTTCGGCGGACAATCTCGTTGCGCAAGATGATAACGACGCCGTGGACATCTTTCAGATTACGCCGGGCCCCAACATTGAGCGGCGCGCGGTTCTAGCCCAGAGGGCCACGCTGGCCCGGAATTCCCTTTCGATCTTAATACATAGGGGCGCAAGCGCTAGCATACTCGTTCCCGGTGGCGCAGAGGTGAGCCTTGGCTTGAGCTCTGGTGCGAGTCTGTCTCGGAAATTCGTCAGTACACTGAGTCCGAGCGGGCTCACTATGCGAAATCCCGACCTGGCAGAAATCCACACGGTTGCGCCTACGTTTAGGGCCTCACCGCCGCTCACCACGCAACCTTTCCAAGATCTGGGGATCGGGACCCGTGAGCACTTTGCCTTCGCTGATGTCACGGGCGACGGAAATCCCGACCTCAGCGCCATCGCTTTCGACCCGCCACAACCGCGAGGAATTATAGTCGCGGGTGGCGATACGAACCGACAGTTTACGGCTACATACCGCTCCCTGGCAGCCTTTTCCTACGACGTCAAGCACGGGGACTTCAACGAGGATGGAACTGAGGACTTGCTGATCGTCAGGGACACTGCTTGCAACAATGTCCCTCCGGTTCTGGCCCTCAGACTTCTATCGAGCAGCTCCGCCGGGGGGCTCCAGACGGAGACAGATTTCCCCTTTCCTGGGTCACCCAAGCTGATCAGTGTCGGCATGTTCAACAACGACAACCATCTCGACGTCTTGCTTTTCACGCCCACCGACAGATTTGATCCAGGACGAAGTTCAGCGCCCCTCATGTTTTTGGGAGATGGCAACGGAAACTTAACTCCCAGCGCAGCCCCTCCCATCCCCTTCGAAGGCTCCAGCCCTCTGGTGGCGGACCTCAACGGAGACGGAAAGGACGATTTCGCGGCCGCTCGCACCAGCGACAACGCCCTTGTGATTCTGACCAACGATGGAAACGCTGGCGTTGCCTCGACCCAAACGCTTCCCACAAATCTCTCGGTGGATCTACGGCCAGTGAATCTCACCGCCGGAGACATCGATTCGGATGGAGACCAGGATGTGCTCCTTGGTTCCCAGGCTTTCCTCAATGATGGAACAGGCGTCTTCGCTCTCGGACCGACCCTCGAGCTTGCCGATCAGTCTCCGACCTACGTCCTCGATGTGAACCAGGATGGAGTGAAAGATATCGTTCAGTCGGGCTCACTCACCAGGGTGCTCATATCCGCCACCTCCCCGCCCATTGAGAGCGCGGGGGGAAGCGCCATCTTGGAGTTTCGGGACTTCAATGGCGACACCCACCTCGATCAGCTGGTCCTGAGCGGAACCGGTGTCGGCTTCTTACACGGCGATGGGAAAGGGGTCTTTGGCTCTCGGGCAACGGGTGGCCCTCTCTTTGTGGGGACGGAGTTTGGCGACTTCACTAGCGACCTAAGAGTTGATGCCATTGACGGCAGAGTTCTATGTAAAGGACTCAGCGGTTCCTTGTTCGCCTCCGGAGAGTCGCTACCCACTTCGACAAGGATAGTAGGCGCCCCTATTGAGGACTTCAATGAAGACGGTTTCCTCGACTATGTCTCCACGGGCAATCAATCATTCACGGTCTCGTTGGGAGATGGCACGGGGGCATTCGGCAGTGCCTTAACTCAAGCTTTGACAGGTAATGTCACCGGTCAGCCGAGAGTCGCAGATGTTAACTCCGATGGCCATCAAGATCTAACCTTCGGATTCAGCGATGGAATTGCCAATCGGGTACAAACTTGGCTCGGCGACGGCACGGCCCAGTTTCAACTGAGTTCGACACTCACGCCCCCGGACTTTACTCAACCCATACTCTTCGACTCTGATGGGGACGGCAACCTGGACATCCTTACCAGCCAGTCCATCGGTGATCGGTTAAGCACTTTCATACGCAATCAGAACGGGTTGGCTACAAGAAAAACGGCCTAAGATGGCCAAGCGTCAGTAATACTAATAATCTCCAAAGGGAGCACTGACACTTGGCCAACACTGAATCCCTCAAGAAGACCCTTCAATCCTGCTTCCCGGACGACTGGATTCGAACCACTGCCCGGGACACCGCACTCGTTCGACGTCGCGGCAAGATCGATATCGTCGCTTTCTTCTGGAACCTCGTCTTGGGGTTCGGTACCGGCACAAGTAGAAGCCTAGCCGAATTGAGGCGGAGCTTTGAGATTTCGACGGGGGTGGACCTGGTGCCGTCTTCGTTCTACGACCGCTTCACTCCAGCTCTGTGTAAGTTCCTCAAGACTGCGGTCAGCCACGTTTGCCAGAATCTCTCTGGGCCTGCGTTCGAACTCCAGGGCAAGCTTGGAGGTTTTGTGGATCTTGTAGTTGCTGACTGTACAGTGATTACTCTGCACGAGATGCTCAGTGGCACCTACAAAGCCTGCAGGACCAACCACTCCAATGCTGCCTTAAAAGTCCATATGGTAATGAGTGTATTGGCGGCGGGGCCGAAGTGTATTCAGGTCCTATCGGAACGGTCCAAGGAGGTTCAGAAGTTCAAGGTGGGCCCCTGGATTCAGAACCGGCTTCTCCTCATCGATCTGGGGTACTACTGCTTCGGATTGTTCGAAAGGATCGCAAGAAACGGCGGTTTCTTCATCTCCAGAGTGAAGAACAACGCTAATTTCAAGGTCGTGAGCCTCAACAGGAAGTGGCGAGGGCGTTCCCACTCCTTGGTGGGCAAGACCCTCAAGGAGTTTCTGCCCCACCTCAGGCGAGAGGTGCTCGATGTGACGGTGGAAGTCACAGTCACAAAGCGGACCTATCTCGGGCGTCGGAATAAAGTGAAGGAGAGGCTCCGACTGGTTGGGGTTAGAAACGACGAGACGAAGACCTATCATCTTTACCTTACGAACGTACCCTCCGACCGTCTCTCACCACAGGATATTGCGAGAACCTATGCCGCTCGCTGGGAGGTCGAGATGCTCTTCAAGGAGCTGAAGTCTCACTACAACCTCGATGAGGTACCCTCGACCAAGCGGCATATTGTAGAGTCGCTGATCTACGTGGCCATCTTGACCCTCACGGTGAGTCGAGCGTTGCTCTTCGCGCTGCGCCGTCGAGCCAAGGTCCTGCCAGAACGAACCCCTGAGCGGAGGTGGGCTGCAACCTTCAAGACCATCGTCGCGAAATTACTCGCCATGGTGATGAACCAGAACACCCCAAAAAGTCATTGGCGAAAATTAGAGAAGTTCTTGTGCCACGAGTTCATTGACCCGAACGTCAAGCGCAGCCGGAACTTGAGTGGAGTGGGTGCTTAACCGAACACGAATGAGCGACAATCTCACCTTACTGGAGGCGGGATAAATGAGAGATAAATATACTCGCACCGACCGCGCCTTGAGTGAGTGGGCATGGTCTGGCATTCCCACGCCCTGAGGAGGCGAGTTGACGCCTGAATCCAAGTTTCCGTATGATGACCGAAATCTACCCCCAGCTCAGCCATCCGAGGAGGACGTGGACACATTGAAATTGCTGCATCCGGAACTGGACGCCTACACCCTTCAATTTGAGGATGCCCTGCTCGACGAAATTCGCGATTCCTACCATCGCGAGCTCGCCACCCTGCTGGAGAATCCGCGAAACCAATACTTATTCCAAGGCGGTCGGAGCCACAGAGTGAGGATTGGTAAGTCGGGCCCCTACTTCGCCCTGTCTTTCGAGAACT
>JAJFLN010000036.1 GCA_021772705.1 Candidatus Cloacimonadota bacterium
CTGGAAGTGCCTTCACCGGCACCTTCCGGAGATCTTTTCCGTCGTGGCGGTGGAGCCCGGCAAGTGAAGGTCCGGATTCCAGGCCCCCTCCGTTCCTACACGAAGGGGGCCTCGGCGGCCGACGTTCCCGGCGACACGTTAGGCGCCGTCTTGCAGGCCCTGGATTCCCGCTATCCTGGAATCAGATTCAGGGCCATCGATGAGCAGGACCAGGTCCGGCCCCACATCAAGCTCTTCATCAACACCCTGGAGGTGGAGGATCTGGAGCATCCCTTGGGTGAGGGCGACGAGGTCATGATCGTCTGTGCCCTCAGCGGAGGTTAGGTCCCATTCAAGAGTCGCCAGTCTTCCGGAACGTCCGATTCGTCCTGGTCCATCCCAGGGAGTCGGGCAACATAGGTTCCTGCGCCCGGGCCCTGAAGAACATGGGGTTTCACAAGCTGGTCTTGGTGGGAGGCGCCGATACGGAGGCCAACGAGGCCCGGCAGATGGCCGTGGCGGCCCGGGACGTGATGGACGCCGCCCAGAGGACGTCCGATCTGGCAGAGGCCATCGAAGGGTCCGTGTTGGTGGCGGCCATGTCCAAGCGCTCCCGGGCCCGTGTCCAGCCGAGGCCGATCATGCTCCGGAGCGCCGTGGACCAGATCCTGGATGTGGCCAGCATTCACCCCGTCTCGATCCTCTTCGGCAACGAGAAATGGGGCCTGTCACGGGAGGAGCTGGAGCCGGCCGGGCTGATTGTCAAGCTGCCCACCAACCCGGACTTTGGCTCTCTCAATCTGGCTCAGGCGGTCCTTCTCGTGGCTTACGAACTCAGGATGCGGCTCCTCAACGAGGGGCAGGCTGCCGCCGTGAAGCTGTCGAAGCAGAGCCGCAAGCTGGCGAACGCGGAGTTCATGGAAGACCTCTATGCAGCAGCGGAGGAGGCGCTCCTGGCGAGCGGTTTCTTTCCTTCCAACCGGGCCAAGAACGGCATGTCCACACTCCGGGGCATTCTGTCCCGGGCCCAGCTGGAAGAACGAGAGGTCCGGTTTCTCTTCGGGGTTTTCGGACGTCTCGCCCACCCCCACCAGCGTGTCTGGGAGCCCAGGAAACGCCGGCGCTCCATGGCCATCCCCATCGAGCCGGAGCCGGATGAGGACTGAGCCGCCGGATACGGGCCACGGGCGGTGGCTGTCTCCGATACTGCTCGCGGGATTCGTCCTCAGAGTGATCGGTGTTCTCCTGCTGGGAACGGAGCCCTACTCTGATGCCCTGGGCTACTGGGAAAGAGGGGTGGCCCTGTCCAGGACCGGGACCTATCCCGATCTGTTCATGCCTCCGGGCTACAGCTTTCTGATCGCCGCGCTGGTGACGCTCTTCGGAGAGAGCACCCTTCCGCTCTTCTTGTTCCAGTCCGTGGTGGGTACCGCCACCATCTGGTTCGTTTACCAGGTTGCCAGTTCTGCCCTCGACCAACGAAGAGGCCTCATCGCCGCGACGATCGTGGCCCTCTTTCCACCCTTCATCTTCTACACCGGTCTGGTCTTGACCGAGACGCTGTTCATCAGCCTCATGTGGTCAGCCGTGTTCGCCGTGAAGTGCCTGAAACGGTCCGGAGCCATCCTGATCGGAGGTCTGCTGATCGGTCTGGCAGCCTACATCCGCCCCTTGATCGCCTACGTGCCTCCCCTCGGACTCGCGCTGTTGTTGCTGCGGCCGGCCTGGCGCCGATCCACCGCCGTGACAGTGGTCCTGGGCGTCCTGATTGTCGAGAGTTTCGTCCTGGCGCCTCGGTTTGCCTACACCTGGAGCCGGTCCGGTCGGTGCTTCATCTCGACCAACTCGGGCTACAACCTGCTGATTAGCAACAATCGCTTCGCCGATGGCCGGGACGGGGGACAGATCATACTGCAGCAGAAGCCGGACCCTCTCGAAGGTGCAACGGACCCGGTGGAGCGGATGAACCGGTCGGGCAAGCTGGCCTGGAGCTGGATACTTCACCACCCCCTCGATTTTCTGTGGAAGGGCACCCGAGCGATCTGGGCCACCTTCGGCCTGGGGTCGACATTCGACTACTACTACAGGGTCGGCCTCTACCCCTGGATGCAGACCGGTATCCGGTTGCCGCTCCTAGTTGCCATGGTGGTGCCCTGGATCGTCCTCTGTCTGGCGGCCCTGCCCCAGCTGTTCTCCTCCCCCGCCAGAACGGCCCTCTCCCTGGAGCTGTCTCTGCTGATCTTCTATCTGGCAACGCACTTCATTGGCTTCGGCGTGGCCCGGTTCCGGCTGCCCGTGATACCCGTCTTTGCCATGCTGGCAGCCCTCTGGTGCAGGCCGCTGCCCGATTCGAATGCCGAGGAGCCAGACAGCTGGGACAGCCACCGGCCCATCGTGCTGCCCAAGCTTCGGCGCGCGGAGGGAGCACTGGCCGCGTTGTCGATGGCCTTCGTCTGTACCGGGTGGATCCGTCAGGTGCTGCTCAAGATCGGCTGGCTCTAGGAAGTGCCCGGTACTTTTTGGGCCACGAAAGTGCGCTCTGTAAAAGGTATTTAGATCTTTTTCCCGTCATGGATTGACACTTTCGGGGTCGTTCTTATAATTCTGGCAACTTCGCAGTACCCCTATCCAGTCCAGTATCTCCTCAAGGAGGACTTCCGATGAGAAACTTCACCACCCGAATCGCCACCGGCCTCGCTGCAATCGCGCTGTCTCTGACACTCGGGGCCTCGGATGTCCAGGCTCAGTTCGCACAGGTCAACAACCAGCAGATGTGGCAGAACGGTCAGGTCGGACAGACCTACCGGGGCGGTCGCCGCCATCGCCACCGCAGGCCCAACGCCGTTGTCCGGGCAGCCCGCACCGTCAGCCGCACCACCCGAGGCGTTTTCCGTGCCTTCTTCGGCCCGAGCTACCGCCAGCGCTACAACCGGAATCAGTACCGCAACGGCTACGGCAACCAGTCCCTCAACCGTAACGGCGCAGTCGTGAATCCCTATCCTGGAGCCACCGTTGGAAACGGCGCGATCTACCAGCCGAACTACGGTTACGGAATCAACCCCTTCGTTCGATAGGTTTCTCTCTTCCCGTTTTACCCGAATCCGGCCAGCTGACCTCCAGGACCTTCACAGGTTCTGGAGGTTTTCACATTCGGGAGAGTTGCTTCCGAATGGCCGAGACCGTCTCGGCGGCGACCCGTGCCCGGGCCTCTCCTGTCCGGCCGCCGCAGTGGGGCGAGGCGACGAGGCGGGCCTCCGGCAACCGCAGCAAGGGTCCTGCCCAGGGCGTCGGCTCCTGTTCCCAGCAGTCGACTCCGGCGCTGTCGATCCGGCCGTTGGAGATCAGCTTCGCCAGGGCGGCCTCGTCCAGGATACCTCCCCGGGCCACGTTGAGCACCAAGGCGCCCGGGGGCAGGGCGGCCAGCTGCTCTGCTCCGATCAGTCCCCGGGTCTCCGCTGTCAGGGGACAGTGCAGCGTGAGGACCTGGCACCAAGCGAGCATCTCCGAGAGAGCCAAGAACTGGCGGCACCGGTTCTCCTGGAAGGCAGAAGGCTGCAGGTAGGGATCGTATGCCCCCAGTTCCATGGGGATGGCGCCGGCCATCCTGGCCACTCGACTGCCGACTCGTCCCAGTCCCACCATCCCCAGACGCCTTCCCTGGAGTTCGAAGCCAAGCTCCTTTCCCCGGCTCCACTCACCGCCGTGAAGGGCTCGGTTGTGAAAGGGGATACGGCGGGACAGGCAGAAGAGGAGGCCCATGGTCAACTCCGCTGCCGACTGGGCGTTGGCCTCCGGCGCGTGTACCAGAGGCAGTCCCCGGCGCTTCACCTCGGCCTGGTCCACGTTGTCCACGCCAGCGGCGGCCCGGGCCACGAGTTTCAACTTCGGAAGATGATCCAGCTCGGCGGCTCCCACCGGGATGTGGGCTGCCGTGACCAGGACCTCCGCGTCGATCGATCCGTCAACCTCGTCGAAACTCCGGGCCCGGATGAGGGTGAACCCTGCCTCCTCGAGAAGGGGCCCGAGTTCCGACGGCACCTCACCCACCAGCAACGCCCGGTTGGCGGCAGGCACCGCGTCGGGAGTGGTGGAGGTCAAAGGATCAAGTCGGGCTTGTCGATCGGCAAGTCCTCGAGCTGGAAGTCAGCCCGGTCAGGCAACAGGGCCGGGAGATTCAGGTCCTCCGGCTCCGTCGGCAAGGGGCCTATGTCCATGTCGGCCTTGTGGGGAGGAAGTTCGGGCATCCGGAGATCGAAGTCTGTCAGCAGCGACTCATCCAGCAGCAGATCGGCCCGATCCGCCAGGAGTGGATTCAGGTCCAGATCGGCCTCCACCAGCGGAAGGGGGGCTGTGACCATGTCCGGCCCGACGGGGAGGACGGGGCCGAAGTCGAAGTCCGCGTCGTCCTGCAGGAGCCGGTTCAGGTCCAGATTGGCGCCGACCCTAGGAATCGGGTCCATGTCGAAGTTGGGGGGATCTACCAGGAGCCGGTCCAGATCCAGATTGGGGCCGTCCATGACCGGGACGTCATCCATGTTCATGTCCGGAGGGTCCACCAGAAGCTGCGCCTGCACGGGGCAGGCAAGCAGAGCGAACAGCAGGAGTACTCTGATCATCAACATTCCTGCTCTGTCAGTTAAGACGGAGAGTCAGAAGTGACAACTGCTAGAATCAATGCCCATGAATGAGTGGAAGGAATGTTTGAAAACGAGGGCTCTGTCCTCGAATTCTCGCCAGAGGCCATTGGCCCCTGGACCCGGATGAACAGGTCGAGCTTTCGTATGCCATTCAAGTGTTCATCAGCACTCTCAGTCCCACTACAACAAAATCTGTCTTATCTCACCGGCATTGCTGCTAGAACAGCTTGTCCCACCAGCTCTCGCCGCCCTTCTCGCCGGCTTCGCCCTTGAACTGCTTCTTCTCGAAGGGAATCCTGATGGTGGCAGGCTCGTGTTCCTGGTCGTTGATGATCAGGAAGAGCTTGCTCTTGGCCTTGTCCACCACCGAGTTTCCGTCGGAGTCGTACTTCGGGAACCAGACCGTGTAGCTGTCCTCCGTCAGGAGCTTCGTCACTGAGGGCGCCTTGAATCTGATCGGGCGATAGCTGTTGCCGTGATCGTCTTCCAGAGTGGTCCTGTCAAAGATGTCGTGGATGGCCACGGCGACTTTGGGACTCCGGGTGTAGTTCCTCATCTTGACGTAGAACTCCAGCAGACCCTCCTGGTCCTTGACCAGCTTCCGGAATCGCTGCTTCGCCTGCTCGACAGACCAGTGTTTCTGGGCTGCCAGCTTGGTAACCAGGAGCTTGTAGAGGTCGGGACCGTAGTAGCTGGGGAGGAATTCAGTGGCGCCGTTGTGATCTCGCTTCCATCGGGTCGTGGCCCAGACCCGGAGCTTCTTGAATGCCTCCGAGGCGTCGTCCTCGTCCTTCAGGAGTTCTTCGTTGATGGAATCGTCCAGGGTCTCCTTGACGACCCTGGCGCCCTGTGCCGGCCGCGAGGCCGACGGGGAGCGATTCCGGCGTGAAGGGGCCTCTTCAGGCTCGTCGGTCCGCTCGCCGGAACCCTTGCCAGCGGCCTCGGCCCGGTGGTCGTCAGAGGACTTCGGGCGATTTCTTACGGCCCCGGGGAGGTACTTGCTCAGCAGCTCCCGGTTGATCTCCTCCATGGCTGGATCCGCCGGTGGCGGTGGTGGGAAGGAGGGACCGGAAGGGGGACCCTGGGGAGAGCGAGGGGATTTCCGGGGAGGCATGGCGGTGGCTGGATCCTTCATGCCTCCCGACTTCTTTGCTACCTCCTGGGCCGCATGGACCTGCTTCAGGCCTTTCCAGGCTGCTTCGGAGTTGATGTCGAGCTTGATGGCGCCCTTGAACATCCTCTCGGCCCGCTCCAGATCTCCCTCCCGCAGGTAGTCGTAGCCCGAGGCGATGTAATCCGTATCCGCCAGTACAGGGCTCGCGAACAGACAGAGCGCGGCGATGATGAGTCCGAGACGGAACATGCCCGTAAACCTCCTGTTGAACTTCCCGAAATGCAAATTAGAGAACGGCTGAAGGATGCTTCAAGCCGGGTCGCGAGTATAGCATCGTGAGCCGAGGCATTCAAATCGACGAGGAGAAGCGGTTGCATGTCCCGTAGGGGGTCCCCTCCTCCGTTCGCCCCACTATGGATGCCCGCATCCAGGACGACTGAATGGCCGAGTTTTCCCGATCCGTTCGTCCTACTATGGATGCCCGCATCCAAGACGACTGAATGGCCGAGTTTTCCCGATCCGTTCGTCCTACTATGG
>JAJFLN010000351.1 GCA_021772705.1 Candidatus Cloacimonadota bacterium
ACACAGAACTGGCGCGACCGGCGGCGGGACCTCTACTCGGTCCGGTTCAAGGAAGACGGCAAGGAGTACGACGTCTGAGGCCGCGAGGCGGACCTGCAAGCTCTCGCAGACGCCATCACGGGGAATCGGAAAACCCCCGGAACACGAGAGTCTTCCGAGGATTCGGGAATCTCTGAAAGCCGGTGTCACCGGCTCGGAATGCTGGAGACTATTCGATGATCGCCGAAGGGTTGCCTTCCTCGTCGAGCTGGAGAGTGACCTGGGAGATGCCCATTAGGTCGAGGCCCGAGAAGACGATGCCGTCGCCAGCTTCGTCGGTGGCCTTGATGTCCCAGAATTCGGCTTCCTCGTCCCAGGAGAACTGGACCTCGACGCTGTCGCCATCGATGAGCACGTCCTTGCCCATGATGTCCTCGCCCCAGTTATCCGAGGCCGTGGGACTGATCATGACCTGGAAGATGGAAACGCCCGTGTCATTGACGATCACGAAATCCTGATCTCCGGCCATCAGTCCCGATGTGGCCAGCAGGGAGAAAACGAGGATAGCTACAACAGTTCGAAGGGTCTTCATTGGCTCGTGTCTGCCTTTCCCGAGAGGGGTGAAGAGGGACGGATTGCCCCTCCAGTTGCCGCCCCGACTGGGGCGAGGAAGGTGAGTTCGGCACACGCTAGTCATGGCGAGAGTCGGGTTGCAAGATCCATGAATGGGAGGGCCCAGGGGAGCATCTCGACCAGGCTTCGGGTTGAGCAGCGACGACACCATCACGGATCGACTGACAGGCCTGATGTGGACCCGGAACGACATCGGAGAGCCAATGAACTGGAGGGAGGCGCCGGCCTGCTCGGAGGCGCCATCAGGATCCTCCAGGGGACGTCGCCGCCGGGCCCGGTAACGGCAGCGATCGGCATCACTCGAAGTCGCGCCGGATCAGGTCGATGGCCTGGTGAGCCAGCCGGCGGGCGTGTTTCTCCTTCAGAGGTGACTGAAGGAAGCGGTTCAATCCCGCCAGGAGGACCCGACGCCCCTCCGGGCCGGAGGTGGCCAGCTCCTCCTCGACGGCGCGGAAGGTCTTGATCAGGTGGGCCGAGAAGATCGGGTCACGGAATCCGTGATCCAGGAGCTTCTCCCTGACCGTGGCAATGAAGGCAGTTTCGTCCTCCACCTCCCACTCGTCGGGAGCCACGTTCCTGTCCAGAAGCCCCGAGTTCCGCCCGGCGAAGCAGGCCATCTGCAGCAGGCCGGGAGCCCAGAGCTCCGGATAGCGGCTGCAGAGGATCCGGACGGCATTGGAGAACGTGACGCCATGCGTCACATCCAGCCATGAGGAGTTCTTGCTCACCGGGATCTGGTGGGCATTCATCATGTCCGTGTCGTAGGTCAGGAGGTTCCAGCCATTCACCTCGAGCAGCACGGAATGGATGATGGCGGGGGAGTGGTACTGGAATTGGGACACGATCCAGGTGAAGAGGCGGGACAGGGAAGCGCCCTGCAGGCGGTCCGAACCCTCAGGAAGGTCGTCGCTGGTTCCCGGGTTCCGGAGGACCTCCAGGGAGCGGCCATAGTTGCGAAACTCGGGGAGCAGATCTTCTCGTGTGGCGAAGCAGAGGTGGCGTGTCAGATTCAGGGCCAGGGGCCGGGTCATCTCCTCGCCGAGATCCTCGATGAGTTGCCCTGTCTTGTAGACGAAGATCAGGGCGTGGCCGAAGGAGTTGTAGTGAGCCAGGGCGGCCCGAGTCAGGATGGGCTCCAGCTCGGGCCAGGTCAGACCCGACGTCATCGCGCCGAGAAGCAGCCCTTCGGCCATGACCGAGTCCTGAACTTCAATGGCGCCAAGAAGGGCCGCCTCCGAAAACGGTTCGGCACTCTCGGAAAAGGGGTAGACCGGATGACGCAGCGCGTCGTTAGCCATGTGGTCCACGGCCTCGGCGAGGCAGACGAGTCGCCGCTCCCAGTCTCCTGCGTGAAGTGACGCTTCTCGCAGCCAGTCGGCGCTGGCGGCGTAGGCGTGGGTCGTGCTGTACTCGAACCGGTCATGGGACCAGTCGATAGCCCTGCGCAGGGCGTCCGTGGAGTCGAGACCGTTGCATTCGAGTCGCGTGATCTCCCGGCAGATACGGCCGTAGTCCCGGTCCTGGAAAGCGTCCCTGAGACCCCTCAGGATCTTTCCCGCTGTCTCTTCCGGCGAGGGGTCCGTCAGATCGACCCAGACCTGACCGTTTCGCACCTCAGCGGCGTAGGTCTTGACGTCGTCTCCCCCGATGATGCACTCCCCGTCGTCGAGGCGGAACTTCCAGTTGTGCCAGTTGCACGTCAGTATGCAGCCTTCGGTCACGTGGCCCTCCGCCAGGGGATATCCCTCGTGGGGGCACCGGTTGTCGACTGCGAAGAGGGTCCCCTCCGAGAGGAAGAGGGCCAGTTGCCGAGGAGGTGCCTTGAACACGACGGGTCCCGCCGAGAGGTCCTGCGGGGTGATGTTGGTGCGGGTCCAGGTCATGAGAGGTTGGTCAGAGCCCGCGGCTCCACTCGGGACGCAGGTTGACGTCACCCGAGAGAGCAGCGTCGACGACGGAGACGATGCGGTCCCGGTCCAGAGGGAGGCGGCCCGACAGGGGAAGGTAGTTGGAGGCGTGGTTGGTCCGGAAGATGGCGTCCGTCGGGTCCGCCAGAAGGATGATGGTGCGCAGCTCGTGGAGCATCCGCTCCACTGTGGGCAGCTCGAATCGACCGGTCTCCTGCAGGCGGGCGATGGGAGTGGAGGGGACCACTGTCAGGGTCAGGAGGGAGACGAACTTGGGGTCCATCGCCGTGATCAAGCGGGCCGACTCCTCGGCGTGTTGCTGGCTTCTCTCGGTTCCCCCGGCGCCGAGAAGAAAGATGGCCGACAGGTCGATGCCTGCATCCCGGGCCTTGCGTGCAGCCTCGGCGTGCTCGTCGAATCCGGCCCCCTTGGCGATTCGCTTGAAGGTCGCATCGTCGCCCGTTTCGGGTCCGATGTAGAGGAGGCGGAGGCCCATCTCTCGAAGCCGGGCCAGCTCGGCGGGAGTCCGGGCGACCAGGTTCATGGCCGTGGCATAGGCGCTGACTCGCCGAAGCCTGGGGAAGGAGGTCTGGCATCGTTCGAGGATGGCCTCCCAGTGAGGCAGATCCATGACAAGAGCGTCTCCGTCGGCGACAAAGACTTTCCGGACCTGGTCCCCTTGAAGACGAGCTGCCTCGTCGATGTCGGCCAGGCTCTCGTCCAGATTCCGGACCCGGAAGGACTTGCTGCGGTACATGTCGCAGTAGGTGCAGCTGTTCCAGGAGCAGCCAATGGTAGCCTGCAGAATGTAGGAGTTGGCCTCGCTGGGCGGCCTGTATAGAGTGCCTTCGTAGCGCATGGGCGGCAGGTCAGGTTAGGAGGGACTGGAACCACTCTTCGCGTTCTCGGATCTTCTCGCCATGACAGCTGGAGCAGAGAGTGGGCTTTCGCTTGCCGCCAACATCACCAGCGTGGTGCCCTTGCACTGCCGGCAGGGGACATCCCGGAGGGACAGGTGGAGAGCCATGGTGGACGAGGGACGGAGAATCAGAGTCGGGAGTCTGAGAACTAAGGGGCCGCGCAGGAATATATGCGCAGAAGTCGCGCCCAGATTAGGGTCAGATTTGGCTGGTTCGAGCGAGCGGGACCGGAGGCGTAGTGGACTACGTCGAGGATTCCGCGAATGAGGAGCGGCCGAAGATGGCCTGAAGATGGGATGCGAAACTGCGTAGTTATTCTTGCGCGGATCCTGACGACAGGATAACCCTTGCGGGGCACAG
>JAJFLN010000352.1 GCA_021772705.1 Candidatus Cloacimonadota bacterium
GCGGAGCCGGCATTTGTTTATTCGGCCAGGCTGCCGCTCCATACCACCGTGCTGCGCGGCAATGCACGCGGCTCATAGGCGGCCAGCAGCTGTGCCGCCGTGCACTCAGCGCCGACCCCCGGAATGCCACTGTGGCGGCCGATCCAGGCCAGCACCAGACCGGCCAGGGTGGAGCCCACCAGCAGATCGAAGAATTGCCGGGCCACGTAATCCGCCGGAAAACCCCACCAGACCAGATCAGGAAACCGGCACATCAATCCCGAGAGAAAGCCGAGGCCCATGGTGAACATCACTCTCATCCAGTAGGACTCCAGCCGCGCCATGCAGAGCAGACACGTGGCCAGAGCAGCGGCCATCACGTTCCCCAGGAACGACATGCCGAGCTGGCCCCCCAGGGATCCGATGCCCCCGGGCTGAACCGCTCCGGCGAAGAAGAAGTTCGTCGCCACCTTCTCCATCCGCTTCGTCGCCCGTTCCGCCGCCTCGGCGTCTCCACCGGCATCCACATGGGGAGTCGGCAGAACGTAGTATCCCGGCCCCGAGGAGTTATTCCGCAGCACGGCCTCCACCGCCGCTTCGTCCTTGAAGACCTTCATCGGCGCGATCGGTATCCCCGACGCGGCCCAGTAAATGCTGCTCCAGATGAACAGGACCAGCCCTCCGGCCAGACCTCCAGCAATGATCTTCTTCATGCTTCCGTCCTCTCCGATCTGTCCATCCAGTGATGGAGTCCACACTCGCCCCCTTCAGTGATCAGAGGCACAGTCGCCACTCTGACCGATTCCTCGCCCCGGCGCAAGCGCCGGGAGGGAGAGTCCAGTGACTGGGGACGGGCCGCAGATGTCACAGCGCCCGGCCCGCCCATGTGGACTGCCGGCTCTGGACCCCCCCCTTGTCCTCGAGGAGCTGGCGCCGGATCATTGAGACCGGCGTGCAAGGAAGACCCGCCGCCAGGTCACCCTCGAAGCAGCAAGAGGTAGAGTGGAGGCCATGAACTCCAGGAAGCTGGGGCAGACGCCCATCGAGGTCACTCCCATCGGCCTGGGCCTGGCGGCCCTGGGACGGCCGGCCTACATCAATCTCGGCCGGGAGGATCACCTGCCCCGTGAGCGAAGTCCGGAAGCCATGGAGCAGAGGACCCATCAGCTGCTCGACGCTGCCTACGATCGGGGTGTTCGCTACTTCGATACCGCCCGTTCCTATGGCCGTGCGGAGGCCTTCCTCGGCTCCTGGCTCCGGACCAGAGGCATTGAGCCGAGCCAGGTCTCGGTCGGCTCCAAGTGGGGATACACCTACGTGGCGGACTGGCGGATGGAGGCCTCTGTTCACGAGGTGAAGGAACACTCGACACAGAACTTCCAGCGCCAGATCGCCGAGAGCCAGGATCTGCTGGGACCGCTCCTTTCCCTCTACCAGATTCATTCGGCGACACTCGAAACGGGCGTCCTCGAAGACCGGGCCGTGCTCTCGGCCCTGGCGGGCCTGCGGGACCGGGGCACGGCCATCGGATTCTCCGTCTCGGGACCGGGGCAGGGGGACACGATACGCCGGGCCCTGGAAGTGGAGGCCGGCGGCTCCCCGCTCTTCGCCTCCGTGCAGGCGACCTGGAACCTCCTGGAGACCTCCGCTGGCCCGGCTCTCTGGGAGGCCCACGCTGCCGGACTGGGAGTCATCATCAAGGAGGGCCTGGCCAACGGCAGGCTGGCCGGCGACGTCGCACCCCAACCACTGAAACACGCGGCGGCCAGGTTCGGCCTCTCACCGGATGCCCTGGCCTTGGCTGCCGCCCTCGCCAGACCCTGGGTCAACGTGGTCCTCAGCGGCGCCGCCACAGTGGCTCAGCTCGCCTCCAACTGCAATGCCCTTCAAGTGTCCTGGACAGACACCCTGGAGGCCGAACTCGGAGGCCTGGCTACTCCACCCAGGGACTACTGGGCCCACCGATCCGGCTTGCCCTGGCGGTGAGTGGAACAGCATTGAAAGGCATTGAAGCCGGCGGCTCCGCCCCCGGTCCCCTGCCAGGGAGCCGGCCCCCTGGCCCCCGCTTTTCCGCAAAACGTCTGGGGTCCAGGGGACTGAAGTCCCCGCCCTCGATTGGTGCCTTCAGATTGCATGGCCTTACATCCATCAGCCTCGCCAGTGACCGCCGGCACTCTATGTTGAGACTCCTCTCGAAATCCGGGGCGGGATCCGTGACAGTGGATAGAGAGGCCTCGCCGTCCCTTACTTCGTCAGGAGCGAGTACGCCGGGAGCCACATTGCCGGTCTGCCGGAGGAGCTGTCCTCGGGTATGCCAGATCCCAAGGAGGGAGACACTCATGAAGCCAGCACTGATCCTCGCAGCAATCATGTTCGCCCTGGCCATTCCTGGCCAACCCGCCCTGGCGGAGTCACCCGAGACCGACGCCCAGCTGGGAGAGAGACTCGTGCAGGAACTCTGGGTGGACCTGAAGGCCGCCAACATGCCGGCCCACGAGAAGCGGCTCGCTGAGGGCTTTCAGTCCGTTCATCAGGACGGAGCCCGGGACCGGAAGCATCAGCTCGATCTGCTGAAGAAACTCGACATGGGCGAGTATTACCTCTCGGCGTTCCGGACCACTCGTGTGGGCGACACGATCATCGTCACCTACGTGGTCTCCGTCACGGAGACCATCGCCGACAAGCGGCTGGACACCAGCCCCGCCGTACGCCTGTCCGTGTTCGTCCACAACGGCGACATGTGGCAGTGGGCTGCCCACGCCAACCTGAACCCGATGGAGTGACCTCATAGCCCGGATCGATCTCTGAACACATGTCACCGGGCGCCAGCCCCCGGGCTGTACAGCCTGCGACTATGAAGGGAAGCGTCATGGAACCGAGAGTCAGCATCGTCACACTGGGTGTGACGGACCTGAAGCGATCCTATCGATTCTACAAGGACGGCCTGGGTCTACCCACCTCGGCGGAGGAGGACTCCGACATCGTCTTCTTCAGGACCGGGGGAGTCTGCCTGGCCCTCTACCCGCTGGACAAGCTGGCGGAGGACGTCTTCCCCGGGCAGAGCGTGGAGCCGAGAGGCTTCTCGGGCGTGACGCTGGCCCACAACACACGAACGAAGGAAGAGGTCGACGCCCTTCTCGAGCGGGCTGCGGCGGCGGGAGGCAAGATCGTCAAGCCCGCTCAGGATGTCTTCTGGGGAGGCTACAGCGGATACTTCACCGACCCCGACGGCCACCTCTGGGAAGTGGCCTATGCGGCGTCCTGGAAGTTTCACCCCGACGGCAGCCTGGTGATTGCCTGAGGCCAGAGCCCTCGACCCGAAGAGCCGTGGCCACGGGAGCCCGAGCAACTGGCTCATGGCTCGGGTGCATGTCACCCAGGGGGTCCCCTCCTCCGTTCGCCCCCCTATGGATGCGGGCATCCATAGTGGGGCGGACGGAGCCGGAATAGGCCAGGGGACCCCCCACGGGACATGCACCCCTCATGGCTCTCCGTCCAGGATCATCGGCAGCGCATCATGATAAAATCTCTGGACCCGATCGACTCCTCCAGGGCTCTGGAGCCACGTCGCCGGGCCAGCAAGACAGCCAGGTCAGCGAGCTGCGCCGCTGGTTGAAGTGATCGATTTCAAACTCCCTGCACGGTGACGACGCGGGGCTCCAGGAGGAGAAGCAATGCGGTTTGACACGAAAGTGGTCCGGGCGGCCATCGAGCCTGATCCGACCACGGGAGCCATCGTCCCCCCCATCTACCAAACAGCCACCTACGTACTGCCCGAGGTCGGTGTCGATAAGGGGTTCGACTACACTCGGTCCTCCAATCCCACACGGCAGCTCCTGGAGGAGAATCTGGCCGCCATCGAGGGCGGCAAGCACGGCGTCTGCTACTCCTCCGGTATGGCCACGGTTGACTCCGTGATGCGCCTCCTGAAGGCCGGCGACCACGTGGTCAGCAGCGACGATGTCTACGGCGGTGTCTCCAGGCTCTTCAATGAGGTCCTCAGCCGATCGGGATTGAACTTCACCTTTGTCGACACATCCCACCCGGGCCTCGTCAAGGACGCCATCCGGCCCGAGACGAAGATGCTCTGGGTCGAGACTCCCACGAACCCTCTGCTCAAGGTCACCGACATCGAGGCCATGGCTGCCATCGCCCGGGACGCCGGGATTCCACTGGGCGTGGACTCCACCTTCGCCACGCCGGCGCTGCTCAGACCCCTGGAGCTGGGCGCCGACATCGTGGTCCACAGCACCACCAAGTACCTCAGCGGCCACAACCAGCTCATCGGTGGAATCGCCATCACGAACAACGATGAGATTGCCGAACGATTCCGCTTCTTCCAGAGAGCCATCGGCGCCGTTCCGAGCCCCACCGATTGCTGGCTGACCCTGCTCGGTATCAAGACACTTTCCCTGAGAATGGCGCGTCACTCCGCGACCGGCCTCCGGGTCGCGACCTACTTGGAAGAGCACCCCAAGGTGCAGAGGGTGACCTACCCGGGCCTGAAGAGCCACCCGGGACACGAAGTGGCCCGGCGCCAGATGAGCGCCTTCTCGGGAATGATCTCCTTCGAGCTCGAGGGAGGGATATCCGCCGGTAAGCAGCTCCTGAACAGCCTCCGTCTCTGCCGTCTTGCCGAGAGTCTCGGCGCAGTGGAGACCATGATCACCCACCCGGCGACCATGACCCACGTCTGCGTTCCCAGAGAAGAGCGCCTGGCCCGGGGACTGACGGACGGGCTGGTCCGACTCTCGGTGGGCATCGAAGACGCCGAGGACATCCTGGAAGACCTGGAGAGCGCCCTGGAACAGATCGACTGACCGTTCCATCCGGCACTCGCGAGATGGGAGCGGCCAAGTCGAGCAGCGATTCCGCTTCCTCCAGAGCTCTTGTGCCTTCCGCCGATCCATTCATGGCAGGAGTATTGCATTTACCTATAGTATGGGCTGCGTGGCGAGACCCGGGTCTACGGCTTGACGCATGGAGGGAAGCAGCCGCGAGGAGGCAGTGATGGCACTGCGAGTCAGGTTCTTGGTCCTGGGAGCGATCTTTGTGTTTGCAGGAATGGCCGTGACACTCCTGGTCACGGTGGTTCCAAACCAGCAACTTTACGAGCATTTGCCGGACATCCTGTCCTCTCTGGCCGTTCTGGCAGCCATTCTGATCGTTCCCCTCTGGTTCGCCCTCGACAAATGGATTCTGGCCCCCCTGGAAAAGCAGAGCTTGGCGACCAACGGACAGGCAGCCAGCAAGCCCGTCATCGACGAAGTTACAGATCTCGTTGCCAGCCACGGCAAACTCGAGGCCCGCCTGGTCCACGAAGAAGAGTTTCTGTCTCAGGTCCTGGATCAGATCCCCACTGGCATCGTCATGCTCGATGGCGAGAACCGGGTCCTGGTCATCAACTCTGCGGCCAGGAAGTTCAACAAAGCTCTGGGTATCCCTGCTGTCGGAGAAACAGTTCGAACGATTGGTCCCATCGACCTGGCGGACCTGGAGGTTCACCGGGAAGACGGCCTGCCCCACGAGTTGACCGTGAGCCGTTTCCAGAACCGGAACTTCCTCGTCGAGACTCGGGAGCTCTCTGAAGACATCGCCAGGAAGGGAATGGTCCTGGTTATCTCCGAGGTAACCCGAGAGCGGCAAGCCCAGCAAAGAGCGGAGCAGCAAGAGCGCCTAGCGGCGGTGGGGCAGCTCGCCGCCGGCATTGCCCACGACTTCAACAACCTCCTCATGGGCATCATGGGATTTGCCGAGCTGCTGAGCGACGACGATGTCCCGGAGGCCGCCCGGGAAGATGCCCTCCGCATCGTGAACATGGGAGAGAGGGCGTCGCAGCTGGTCAAACAGATCCTCGACTTCAGCCGCACCAGCGAAGTGGAACGTAAGCCCGCCAACCTGGTGCCATTCCTGAAGGAGAGCGTGAAGCTTCTGAAGAGAACCCTCCCGGAGAACATCAAGATCTCCGCCGATCTTGGCGCCGTCCCGCACTTCGTGGAGGTCTCCTTGACTCAGATGCAGCAGGTTCTGACCAACCTGGCCGTCAACGCCAGCCACGCCATGAAGTCCGGGGGGGAACTGACTCTGGCCCTTCTGGCAGTCTCCTCCGACTCGGCTTCTCCACCAGCCATCCCGGACCTGCAGCAAGGAAGGTGGCTCGCCCTCTCCCTGGCCGATACGGGATCTGGAATTCCGTCGGAGGTGCAATCGAAGATCTTCGAACCCTTCTTCACCACCAAACCCAGAGGAGAAGGAACGGGTCTCGGCCTCTCACAGGTCTTCGGCATCGTGAAGCAACACGGCGGGTTCATTGAGCTGGACAGCGTCGTGGGGACAGGCACGACCTTCACAGTCTACCTGCCTGAGATCGACCCCACCTCGGAGGAGCGTGCCGATGGCATCGCCGAGACTCCCCTGGGTGGGGGTGAAACCGTGCTGCTCGTCGAGGACGAAGAGACCGTGCGAGAGGTGGTCAGCCGCACTCTGGATCATCTGGGCTACCAGGTCATCGTTGCCTGCGATGGCTCGGAAGGACTGGCCGTGTACCGGGAACAGAAGTCCCGGATTCAGTTGATCTTGACCGACGTCGTCATGCCCGACCTGGGGGGCCCCGAGATGGTCAAGATCATCCGGGACGAAGGCAGCAACACCCCGGTGATCTTCATGTCCGGCTACCCCCTCAACATGAGTCCGAGTCAGATTCGGTCGCTGTCGCCATTCTGGATACAGAAGCCTCTGAACTCCTCGTCGCTCTCCCCAGTCGTGCGGGAGGCCCTGGCGTCTTGCCCGATGGAGGTGACTCCGGATGATTCAACCCAGGCCATACAGTGAGTACTTGGACGGAATCCATGCTGCCCTAGCCCGGCATCCAGACCTGATTCAGACAATGCTCGCCGCGGAGAAGTCGTTCTTCTGCAGCAACAGCATTCAGACAACGAGCCAGATCCTGGTGGACTACGCCGCGAAGGTGACCGGCAGTCACCTCGGGCTTCTGGCCACCTTCGAGGACTCTGGCGTCCTCCGTATCCACGCCTTTCACGGAATCGATGGAAAGGAAGCCTCCCTGGGGGAGATCCTCAACCTGGCCCTGGGAGCCCATGAGAAGAATGGCTACGTCGAGCTGGTACCCGGGGCCAGCCTTCTCGGGGAAGTACCCAGGACCGGCGGTCCGCTGCTCCTGAACCAGCCCCTGTCTCATACCCCCAGCGACCGTGTTCCTGATGGTCTGCCCAGATTTCGCAACCTGCTGATGGTCCCCATCATCGGTCACAATCGGCTCATCGGTCAGCTGGCCGTGGCAAACCGTGAAGGCGATTACCAGACGGAGCACCAGGACATGCTGACGGCCCTCTGCTGCCTCACGAACCGGCTTTTCATCTGCGCCGAGAGGGCCGCACAGAAGACGTCGCTCGAGCTGAGGCTTCAGGCTTCTCAGAAGCTGGAAGCCGTGGGCCGTCTGGCAGCCGGCGTCGCCCACGACTTCAACAACATCTTGACCGGTGTCCTGGGCTACGTGGAGTTCCTTCAGACCGAGGACCTGACGCCCCAAGGGCGCTCGGATCTGGAACGTCTGAGGTGCCTCGGCGAGCGCGCCGCAGGCCTGGTAGGTCAGCTGCTGGACTTCACCCGGAAGCGAAAGGTGCCCCGGAGAACCCTGAACCTCCAGGGAGTGGTCCAGAGTGCCGTGAGTGCCACGAGACCGACTCTTCCGGCGAATGTCCAGCTCCTCTCGGACTTGACCAGCAGACCCTGTTGCGTGGCGGGCAACGCCTCACAGCTTGACCAAATGATCAAGAACCTGATCGTCAATGCCACCGATGCTATGCCTCAGGGTGGTGACCTGGTGGTTCGACTCGAAGAAGGAACTGCCCCGGAAGATCAGGAGAGCGGTGAGTTTGGCTGGGCCAAGCTGACCGTCAGCGACAGCGGAACGGGCATCGAGGACGAGGATCTGCCCCACATCTTCGAGCCCTTCTTCACCACCAAGAAGGTGGGCAAGGGAAGTGGCCTGGGACTGCCTCAGGTCTACGGCATCGTGAAGCAGCACGGCGGCGAGATTGATGTGGTGTCTCGGCCCGGACGGGGCACGACCTTCGTCCTTCGACTTCCACTCAGCCTCTGCCCTCCCTCTGAGGAAACCTCCTGCCCCACCGAGGAGGTCGCTCTGAAGGGTCTCACGATCCTCCTGGTGGAGGATCAGAGTCACGTCCGGAAAGTGATTCAACGCATGCTCGAGCGCCTCGGCATGGAGGTGATTTGCACCTCCAACGGCGAAGAGGCCATGTCCCTCGACGCCCCCGTCACGGCAAGGGTCGATCTCGTCCTGTCCGATGTGGTGATGCCCCGTGCCGGCGGCGATGCAGTGCTCGCTCACTGGCGCAGTCAAAGCCCGGGAACGCCGGTCATTCTCATGTCCGGATACGCTCTCGATCGTGAGAGGGAGGTACTGGAAAACAAGGCCAGCGCGTGGCTGCAGAAGCCAATCGATCCTCGTTCCCTCGAGGAGACACTCCGCGGAGTACTTCGAGTCCCATCACTGGAAGAATCCCGGCCCTGATCCGGGCCCATGCCCCCGGCCTCTTCAGACTTCGGCGTCTCTACCCTTCTGCCAGGCCTGACGACTCAGCCGATAGAGGACGTGAAGCTGCAGAGGGTCTCCCGCCGCCAGCCGAGGATGCAGAAAGTCCGCCGCCGGGTCCCGGACCATCCCGATGCGCTCCATCACAGCGATGGAACGGATGTTGGCGGGAACGGTGAAGGAGACCACTTCCTCCAGTCCCCGGGCTTCGAAGCCGAACCGGAGAGCTGCCCGGGCTGCCTCCGTCGCATACCCCTGGCCCCAATGACTCACCGTCAGCCGCCAGCCGATCTCCACGCAGGGCGTGAAAGGGGCTTCGAAGCCTGGCACGCTCAGGCCGGTGAACCCGATGCAGGTCGCCTCTCCTGGTACTTCCAGCGCCCAGAGGCCGAACCCGTGCCGTTCAAAGTGGGCGATGATCCGATCCATCAAGGCGTCGCTATCCTGCCGGGACAGGGGTGCAGGCAAGAACTCGACGACGGCAGGATCCCGATTCATCTCGGCGAAGGAAGCTCGATCCTCCGGCCGCCAGGCCCGCAACACGAGCCGCTCGGACTCGATCCTCCTCCAGTCTTCCATGGCGATTCATCTTACCCGACGGGACTCGCCGGCATCTTGAGTCTCTGGCCCTCAGCAGCCATGATGGGAGCATGGCCAGACCAAAGAGCATGGCGGCAGAGGCAACGTTTCCAGGACGCCAGGGCGTCCCGGTGCATCACTCAGAGGCCGGTGCAGGCGAGCCTACCCTTGTTTGTTGCAATGGATTCGCCGTATCGACAGCCTTCTGGAAGTATCTGGTGGGTTACTTCTCCCGGAGCAACCGGGTCATCACATGGGACTATCGGGGACACGGGAACAGCGGAGCGCCCGGGAAGCTAAAGTCCGGTGACTTCTCGATCAACGCCCTGGTGGAAGACCTGCACCAGGTGCTTGAAAAGCGGAAGGTCAAGAAGGCCGTCCTGGTGGGACACTCGATGGGGTGCCAGATCATCCTGGAGTACTGGAACCGTCACCGGGATCGCGTCTCGGCTCTCGTCCTGGTCTGCGGAGCCTACGGCAATCCTCTGAGCACGTTCATGGGCCTGCCATGGCAGGTCAACCTGCCCCTCTTTCACTACTTTCGAATCCTCGGCACCCGGGCCCCGATGCTCATGTCGGGATTGCCCTGGCTCTGCCGGCGCCCGGGTCTTGTCTACACTGCCGGCCGGCTCGCGTCGATCCTCCCGCCAACAGCCCGCTACGAGGACATGCGCCGGTACTTCGAACACCTGGCGACGGTTGATGTACGCACGTTCTGGACTTTGATGGGGGAGATGCAGGCCCACAGCGCCGAAAGCTTCCTCGGCGAGATCGATGTCCCCACTTTGGTGGTGGCCGGCGAGAGCGATCAGTTCAGCCCCCTGCAACTCTCCCTGGACATGCACGAGAAGATCTCACAGTCCGAACTGCTCGTCCTCCCCCAGGCAACCCACACGGGACTTATCGAGCAACCGGAGCTGTTGAACCTGCGAATGGAGAAGTTTCTCAGGGAGCGAGTGAGACCGGCCTCGAGGTCACGGAAGCCCTCAGCCAGGAAGAAGGCCGCTCCGGCGAAGAAACCGTCGGTGGCGAAGAAACCGATGGTGACAAAGAGGAAGACCGTCGCGAAGAAGTCTTCGCCAGGGAGGTCGACCCCGAAGGAAACAGTCAGCAGCCCGCCAGCTCAGAGCCGCAAGAAACGTAGCAAGTCCACCCGCACCGCCACGGGGATCGACGGCAAGTAAACCCGGCATTCCTGAAAGGGTTGCAAATCGATGGCGATAGAGCACGGGACTCTCCTTTCAGGCGGAACTCCCTTGTGGTGCTACCACCCTCGCGAGGCTGGGCAGGACGCTCCAGGATCGAATCTGAGTACGGGAGAGCGAGGGCAGGATACCCCCCATGACGCAAGGCCCATGCCATCCTCGGAAGGCGCCATGTCAAGCAAGTCAAAGAGCTCGCCAACAAAGGGATTTCATGGATCAGGAGACACATCTGGGCACAGGAAACAAGGAAGCGCTTTCCTTCCTCCATGACAGGAATACTCCTCTGTCACAGCGACGGATCGACCACGGTGACCCGGTCCTTGAGACAGAGGCGAGCTCACCAGTCCGTCCCGGGCGAGTCGGGCGTACCGGGACTGAAGCGCCCGGGTGCATGTCCCGTAGGGGGTCCCCTGGCCTATTCCGCATCCGTGCCCCCCACTTTGGTGGCGGCAACCATTTGGGGGGCGAACGGAGGAGGGGACCCCCTGGGTGACATGCACCCTGAAGCGCCCTTCGACATTGCCGAGTTCCAGCACCTCGTGTAGACTCCTCCTGCGCTCCTCCAGGGGCCCAGATGATGACAGAGCCTCCCAACCTGCGCGTGCTCGCCTTCCTTCGACTCGATCTGCTCGCCGGCCGGTATCTTCCCCCACTGGCGAATCACCCCGCGGTCACAGACCTTCACGTGGTGCGTCATGAGCCGGTCCAGGAGATGTCGGGGGCCACGTTTCATGTCCCGGGCTTCCCTCCAAGACCGAAGTTGAGACTCCTGGCCTGGTACGTCTGGAAGGCCCATCAACTGCTCCGATCGGGCCGGTTTGACGCAATGGTCTCCTTCACCCTAGTGCCCTACGGAATGCTTGCTTGGCTGTCGTCCAGGTTCACAGGTGTTCCGATTCACGTCCACGTTCCGGGAGGGGACATCAACGCTCTCACGTCCCGGGAGTTACAGGCCCGGACCATCGCGGGAATGGCCTCCGGGTTCGACTGCGTCTCTGTCACGGGAAGCTCGGATCGGGCCTGGATGCTCGAACGCGGTATTCCTGAGTCTCGTCTCCGGATTCTCTCGAAGGGTCTCGATTTCGACCGGTTCAGCCCAGGGAACTGTGCCCGAGACATCGACGTCCTCTTCGTGGGCCGCCTCCATCCCGAGAAGCGGCCAGATCGACTCGCCCAGATCCTGTCTCAACTGAAACAGACCCGGCCCGGACTTCGGGCCGTCGTGGTCGGATACGGGGCGGAGGAGGGCCGGCTTCGACAGGATCTGCAGAGCCGGGGACTGACAGAGAACGTGGTCATGACCGGCCGGACAGATCCGCTGCCCTACCTGCAGCGGGCCCGAGTCCTGCTCCTGCCTTCCGAGAGGGAGGGACTGCCCCACTCGATCATCGAGGCCATGGGTTGCGGCGCTGTTTGTGTCGCCTCCGATGTGGGCTCCAACAGCGATGTGGTCAAGGAGGACCAGACCGGGTACCTGGTCACACCGGAGGCGATCCCGGATTACGTGACCCGGATCGAGACTCTCCTCCGTGATGAATCCCTGCGCCAACGGCTTGCCGATGAAGCCCGGAAGCAGGTGGTGGCAGGCCACGGTTACTCGGCTGCCCAGCGATGCTGGACCGAGATCTTCCAGGCCCTGAACGCCGGTAAGCGCCACCAGACCCAGCTGCAATCCGATGGGCCCATCGCGCCGATTCACGACGGCTCCGAACCGGAGAAGAGGACATGACTTCCAGCGGAACCCAACCAGAGCTGAAGGGACGGCTGTTCGGCGTCCCCGATCGCAGCCGCCTCTCTGTCCGGATCGCCCTGGACTCCAGGGGCTTCCACCTCTCACTCGACCAGGAGAGCTGGCTCCTGCCCTACGACCCGGCCCAGATGACCCTCGGCGGGGCCGATGGCGACATGATCGTTGTCCGTGATCCGGAACCCAACCTGGCGCTCTATGTGCCCCTGGACGGCATTCTCGGTTCCGCGGATCTCCTGCCTCCCACCATCGCCTCTAGGGTTCAGTCTCTGGCGGAGGAGAGGGATCGCCAGCGGAGTCGAAGCTATCTCTTCGCCGTCGGTGGATTGCTGGCCTGTGGGCTACTCCTATGGATCGGCTGGATGGGAATGGGCGCTATCCTGGAGATCGGGTTGGACCAGATTCCCGTTTCCTGGGAGGAACAGCTGGGCGAATCGGCTCTGGCTTCGGTGGCTCCCGAGGAAGACCGGGTCACGAATCCTCAAATCGTGAAACCGGTGAAAGCCATCCTCGATCGGCTCCTGGGAAGCGTGGATGAGAACCCGTACGAGTTTGATCTCCACGTCGTCTGGAGCGACGAGATCAACGCCTTCGCGACGCCGGGCGGCAAGGTCGTGATCCTCACGGGAATGCTCGATGCAGCAGAGTCTCCCGAGGAGGTTGCCGGCGTGCTGGCCCATGAAATCCAGCATGTCCTGAAGCGCCACAGCCTGAAGAAGATGGCCGAGAGCCTCAAGTGGCAGCTGGCGATGATGATCCTCATCGGCGATGCCGAGACGCTGCAGGAGATGCTGCTGGTCAATGCTGGCAAGCTGTTCAACCTGAGCTATGACCGGGACTACGAGCGGGAGTCTGACACTCTCGGCTTGAAACTGCTCTATCGAGCTGGTATGGATCCCCAGGGCATGCCACGCTTCTTTGAAACGCTCAAGAAGCGTGACTCAGGTCCCCTCACGGTCGAACTCGCTTTTCTCAGTACCCATCCGGGCCACGAAGAGAGAATCGACCAATTGGAGAAGATGATTGCTGAGCTGGGGGAACCGGAGATCACACCTCTGGATATTGATTGGGGCAGCCTCAAGGAGGCCGTCTC
>JAJFLN010000353.1 GCA_021772705.1 Candidatus Cloacimonadota bacterium
CCGAGGCTCCAACCCGGGTGGCGCCGGCCTGCACCATCTTCTGGGCAGTCTCGTAATCCCGTATTCCCCCGGAGGCCTTGACGCCCATCTCGGGACCGACGGTGCGGCGCATCAGTTCGATGTCCGCAGCCGTGGCTCCGCCGCCTCCGAAGCCGGTGGATGTCTTGACGAAGTGTGCCTTCGCTTCCTTGGCGAGGCGGCAAGCTGTTGCTTTCTCCTCGTCGGACAGAAGGGAGGTCTCGAGGATCACCTTCACCGTGTGCCCGCCGGCTGCTTCCACCACGGCCTCGATGTCTTCCTTGACCTGGGTCAGATTCCCGGACTTGAGGGCCCCCACGTTGATCACCATGTCGATCTCGTCGGCCCCATTGGCGATGGCATCACGGGTCTCGATCGCCTTGGTGACGGAGGTGGTGGCCCCCAGGGGGAACCCGACGACGGTGCAGACCATCGAGGGGCATCCTCGCAGGAGCTCGGCCGCGAGCTTGACCTTCGAGGGATTGACGCAGACGGAAGCGAAGCTGAACTTCCGGGCCTCTTCGCAGAGCTTCCGGATGTCATCGTCGCTGGCGTCGGGCTTCAGAAGCGTGTGATCGATAAAGGCAGCCATGCCACTGCCGACGGAGGGAATACCCGCCGTGGTGCCGATCCGGGCGGCTCCGGTGGTGACGAACTCCTCGACCCTGGGCTCGCAGTGACTGGCGCAGTGACCGATGGACGGACAGCCGCTGCAGTCCGACTTGTCCAGCCCGGGGGGCGGGCCGCTTGCTCTGGGAGCATTGGGACGGCCCGATGGTGTGTCGGGAAGATGTCCCTTGACCAGCTGAATGCCGTAGCCGTGGAGCGCCGCCAGATAGCCGTCGATGCGGCTCTTGATGGCCGGGATCGCCATGTAGGGCTCCAGGCTGGCGGTGCAGATCGTCACTGACTTGCCGGCTGCCAGGAACTCGAATGTGGCAACCGTCAGGGGAGTGTCAGCCAGCAGGAGGGCCAGCTTGGCCACGAAGTTCACCGAAGTGTTGAGCACCACGAGATTGGAGAACCGATCCAGGGTGTCCCTGTGATCCCTGGCGGAAGGGTCGATGGTGAAACCGCCGAAGACGCGCCGGGAATCCCGGAACTGCCGTTCGGCCTGAGGGGAGAGCAGGACCTTCACCTCCGGTGCGTGCTTCCGGATCGTGCCGAAGGCCTCCACGGTCTGCTCCCGGCTCGAGGGGTTGCCGCAGACTCCCACCAGAGGCCTCGGGCCGAGGCCTGCTGACCCGGAAGGACCCGACGTGACGCTGGTGGCGGGCACTTGACCGCGGTAGACCTGCAGGACTTCCTGTGCGATTCGGTCGACCAGAGCATTGGAATCCATCTTGTCTCGCTGTTCTCAGGAGGGCGGTTAACCGGGGATCTGCCCGTCCGCCCCGATGTCAGTTCTTCTTGCTCTTCTTCCCGGAAGGTTCCGGCGAGATACTGTCGACGATGGCGACGATGGCGGAGCCGACAGGAGTGGGGCCGGTCATTCCAGTGACCATCTGGGCGCCGCCTCCCTCCTGGACGACAAGGACCCGATCGCCGACGCCGGCATCCACGACGTCGAATGTAATGAACGGATCGCCCTTGGGGTCGCCCTGAAGGTCCAGGGGCTGAACCCAGAGCGCCTTCAGGCCGGAGTAACACTCTTCCTTGACCGTGGAGACCACGTTGCCTATGACCTCTCCCAGGAGCATTCAGGAGCCCTCCTCTTCGGCTGCCGCTCGCATCTCCGGTGTCAGCCGCATGTGCGGGAAGAGGATCACGTCCCGGACCGACGCTGCGTTGCTGAGGATCATGCAGAGCCTGTCGATGCCGATGCCGATTCCTCCCGTGGGAGGCATGCCCTGCTCCAGGGCCGCCAGGAACTCCTCGTCGATGGGGTGGGCTTCTTCGTCGCCGGCCTTCCCCGCCTCGACCTGAGCCTCGAAACGGGCCCGCTGATCCTCCGGGTCGTTCAGTTCACTGAAGGCATTGCAGATCTCCATTCCGGCGATGAACCCCTCAAAGCGGTAGGTCAGGAGTGGCTGATCCGGGATCTTCTTGGCTAGAGGAGACAGCTCCAGAGGATAGTCGTAAATGATTGTTGGCTGCTGAAGTTTCGGGTCCACATAGCGAGAGAAGAGGGAGTCCAGAATCTTGCCGATGCTGACCCGGTCCGTCTCCGGCACGCCGTGCTCCTCCGCCACGGCTCGGGCCTTCTCCAGTGTCGTTAGCTCCAGGATGTCGATGCCGCTCTCCTCTTTCAGGGCGTCCCTGAAGGAGATTCGCCGCCAGGGAGGTGTGAGATTAATCTCCTGTCCCTGGTACTCGATCTGGAGCTTACCGTGGAGCGCCATGGCCATCTGGCCCACGACCTCCTCCACCAGGTTCATCATGTCCTGATAGTCCGCGTAGGCCCAGTAAGCCTCGAACATGGTGAACTCCGGGTTGTGGCGCACGCTGACGCCTTCGTTCCGGAAGACCCGGCTGATCTCGTAGACCTTCTCCAGGCCGCCTACGATGAGCCGCTTCAGGTGAAGTTCCAGGGCGATCCGGAGATAGAAGTCCATTCCCAGGGCGTTGTGATGGGTCCGGAATGGCCGGGCGCTCGCCCCTCCATAGATGGCATGAAGGACCGGTGTCTCCACCTCGAGAAAGCCCCGATCGTCCAGGTAATTCCTCAGGACTCGGATCATCCGGACCCGGTTCAGGAAGACCTGCCTCGCATCGGTGTTGACGATTAGATCCAGGTGGCGCATCCGGTACCGGGTCTCGATGTCCTGCAGACCGTGCCACTTCTCCGGGAGGGGGCGGACCGCCTTGGCCAGAAGGGTCAGCTTCTCCACTCGCATGGAGATCTCTCCCTTGTCGGTCCGGAACATCTGACCTTCCAGGCCCACCATGTCGCCCAGGTACAGCTTCTTCCAGAGGGCGTAGGGCTCCTCGCCGATGATGTCCTTTCGGACGTAAATCTGCAGCCGGCCCGCCAGATCCTGGACGTTGCCGAAGCCGGCCTTACCGTGGCCCCGCCGGGCTACCAGACGGCCAGCGAAAGTCCAGTCCGCCGGCATGCCGGACTGGGTGCCAGCCTTCTCTGCTTCGTCGTAGAGCCGGATCAACTCCGATGTGGAGTGGCTTACCTGGAAGCGGGAGCCGAACACATCGACGCCCTGCTCCTTCAACTCGGCGATGACCGCCCTTCTCTGGGCGACCTCGTCAATCCTGTCTGCTGGTTGGGTCATGATCTTCCGTTCACCATCGTTCAGCATTCGGCCATCGCTCCCCTGTCTGCCAGGTGGGCCGTCATCCCTGGAGGATGGGGTTATTCTAAGGTTGGGAGGCGGTCCGATCAAGCGCTGGAGCCGGACTTCCTAACCTTGAGGATGCTGGCGATCCACTGCTCCTTGTCCACCGGTTTTACCAGATAGTCCTCGGCACCGAGAGAGTAGCCCAGCTCCTTGTTGTCAACGGCGGACATGATGATGACCGGTGTCGAGCGGGTGTCCGGGTTCTGTTTCAGCTGTCGCAGCACGTCCCAGCCCATCATGTCCGGCAGGGCGACGTCCAGGAGGATCGCATCGGGTCGATTGAAGATGGCCATCTCAATCGCCTCTCCTCCGGTCCGGGCGGAGATGACAGAGTAGCCTTCCGGCGCGAGACTCTCCTCGACCAGGCGAATGACGTCCTGGTCATCGTCGACGGAGAGGAGCGTCAGACCGTCCCTCTCCGGCCTCTGTCTGGCCGGATCCGGTGGGGGGGGCTCGGAGGCGGGCAGGACACTGGGCGGGCCGAGGAGGATCGGCAGTCGAACCTGGAAACGAGATCCTTGTCCGGGCTCGCTGCTCACATCGACATGACCGCCGAGGAGCTCCACCATCTTCTTGACGATCGAGAGACCCAGCCCCGTGCCTCCGAACTGACGAGTCGAGGACCCGTCGAGCTGGTGGAACTCAGTGAAGATGGACTTGATGTCGCCGCTCTCGATTCCGATTCCTGTGTCTTCCACCAGGACGATCACGGACTGGGAATCCTGATCATGGCTCACCTTCAGCAGGACATGTCCCGTTTCGGTGAACTTGATGGCGTTGGTCAACAGGTGAACCAGGACCCGGCGAATCTTCTGCCGGTCGCTCTGCATCGTGGGTACTTCATCCAGCTCGGTCCGGAACTCGAATGCGGCCCCTTGCGTGAGGGGGCGCACCTTCCGTTCCGCTTCCTCCACTACCTCGAGGAAAGCGAAGGCCTCGATGAAGAGGGGCATCCGGTTCGTCTCGAACTTGGAGAAATCCAGGATGTCGTTGATCTGACGGAGCAGGTCATTCGCCCGTCTGTCGACACGCCTGAGACAGTCGGCCTGTTTCTTCGACAGCTGCCCGTAGGTGCTGTCCAGCAGAAGAGACGTGTAGCCCATGATGGCGTTCAGTGGCGTTCTCAGCTCGTGAGAGACGTTGGCCATGAACACCGACTTCATCCGGTTCATTTCCAGCAACCGGTCGTAGGCGTCGGATAGCTCCTTCTGGGTCTCCTTCAGCTCCCGGTTTCGCTCGCTCACCTGTTCGAAGTTCTTCACCGCGTCGGTCCGGGCTTCCAGGAGCTGCTCCTTCAGCAGCTGCTGGTCCCGTTCGATTCCGTACTTCTCCACGGCTCGCTGGGCAATGATCGGGATGTAGAAGAGGGATTCGGCTGTTTTCACGACGTAGTCGTAGGCGCCGGCCTGGAGTGCTTCCACCACCAGCTCCCTCCCCTCTGAGCTGGTGAACATGATGATCGGAGCCTCTACATCCTCCGAGTTCAGGGTGTGGAGAAGCTCCATACCCGTTGCCCCAGGGAGGGAGTGATCCAGGAGGATGATGTCGAACCGGTTCTCCCGGACTGCGTTCAGAGCGCCGTCGGCGTTGATGGCTCGTTCGACCGTGGCTGTCGGCAGGTGCTTGCCGAATGCCTTGTCCACGATGAATGCATGTTCGTCGTCATCCTCGATGAGGAGGACGCGAAGAGAACTGCCATGGCTGGCCTCGTGGCCGAGCATGGGTGGAGGTCAGACCTCTCCGGAGTCTCCGACGATCTCCTTGAGCTCTTCGCAGAGACTGGAGATTCCGTCGAGCTTCTGAGTGATTTTCCGGAACTGTTCGTCGTTCCCGGCATTCAATCCGAGTGAGTTGAGCTTGCTCTGGATGACTTCCATTGGCGTGTCGATCGTGGTCAGGAATTGGTTGAGCAGGGAGATGACCGACCCCCGATCCTGCGCCGAGATCTCGGAGCCAGCTTCTTCGCCGGTCACTGTGTCGCGGTAACGCTTCTCCAGGCTCTCACGGAACTGTTCCTTCTTCAGAGTCGTTTCGACTTTTTCGAGCAGACGTTCCGTATCGATCGGCTTGATCAGGTAGTTGGATGCCCCGTAATTGAAGCTCTCCATGATCTCCCGGGTGCCGCTCTTGGCGCTGAACATGATCACTGGCAGATCCCGGGTCCGGGCATCCTCCTTCAGGCGCCGGATCACCTCGAGACCGTCCATCTTCGGCATCATGATGTCCAGGAGGATCAGATCTGGCATGGTGTGTTTGACCAGCTCCAGCGCCTCCTCGCCATTGAAGGCTTCGAGGGGATCGTAGCCGTGCTGCTCCAGGATTGTCCGGACAATCGTTACGTGATCGATATCGTCATCCACGACCAATACTTTGTATCGCCGGGTCATCGATTCCTGATTCCTTTCCTGTTCCTGCCTGTCTCGCTGATTCTATCAGGCCAAGCATATCACAGGGGTGCCGGAGTCCTCAGTCCTCAAGCGAGGCAGTTCTCGTCCGAAGGCCGTCTGGATGCGCCGTCACGGCCGGCCCCGCCACGGGACTGGCTCCATCGAAAGACCGGCTTCCAGGATCTGGTCCCAGTAAGGGGCCGCTCACTTCCTACAGTGAGGACAGTCGCGCTCTTTCTTGACCACCGTCTTGGCCGGGATTCCCACATTCACATGGTGTGGCGGCACGTCCCGGGTGACCATGGAGCCGGCGCCAGCCATGGAATCGTGGCCCAGCTTGGTGCCCGACAGCAGCGTGGCGTGGTAGGTGACCCGGCAGTCATCGCCGATGATGGTCTGGCCCAGGCTCACGTCATGGATGTCGTGAATGTCGTGGCTGTGGCTGTAGACGTTGGCGAAGTCGCTGATACTGGCGTTGTTACCGATCACGATCTCTCCTCGATCATCGAGGAGAACATTTCGATGAATCACCACGTTGTCGCCGACCGTGATGTTGTAACCGAAGCTTAAATCCACGAACTGCCAGATCTTCACGTTCTTGCCGCACTTCTTGAAGATGTGCCGCGCCAGCAGCCTCCTGAGCCGGTGCCCCAGGTGGGCATTCTGTCCCAGAGGAGACCGATCGAACATCATCCAGAGCCAGATCAGGGGCTTTCGAGGCTCGTACTTCTTCAGATCCAGATCCTCGTAGTACTCCCCTTCAAGGGTGATGTTTCTCGGATCCAGACTGGCCACCATCGATCGGGCGGCCGCGCTGCTCTGGGACGCCGCCAGCGCCTGCGCGCCGAGGGGGCCGAAGTAGAGATCGGCCAGGGTCTGTTTACAGAGCAGGTTTCGATCCGTTTCGGGATCCTCGATTTGCTCTCGCAGGTTCTCGAGAAACTCGTCAAATGCCGAGTCAGCTGCCCGATCTTCGAGCGTGATCTTTCGATATCCCATTTCGAAAAGTCTTTCAGGTCAAGCCCGCCTCGTCGCCTCGTCGCCTCGTCCATGGAAGTCGCGTTGGCGCGGACCCTGACATCGGTCTGGCGGGAAGTGGAACTACTGGTGACCGAGATTACGGCAGCCCCGTACGTCCAGGCAACCCATTTCCGGCAAGCTGGAGACAGGAAGCCGTCGATCCAGGCTGACCCAGACTGAAAGATCACTGACCGGCGATGGCCGACTCAGCCGATCCCTTTGCGGCCAGGGGGGTCGGTTCACTCTCCAGCACTCGGCGGGAGAACACCACGGCTGCCTTCAGGATCTCCACTGCTTGCTGCAGCTGGTCGTCATACTTACTGACGGACATGAAGGAGTCCTTCTTGTTCTTCTTCGCGTTCTCGATGTTCTTGTCGAACTCCCGCTCCCGCTCCGCCCGCAGTCCGATGAGCTGCTCGTCGGTCAGCTTCGGCAGGTCCACCGTGATGTCCGGCTGGATACCGATCTTGTGAATGCAGATGCCGCTCGGGGTGTAATAGTAAGCCGTCGTCAGGGCCAGTGCGGAACCATCGGGCAGGGGGAGCACGGTCTGGACACTGCCCTTGCCGAAGCTCTTCTTGCCCAGCAGGATGCCTCGTTTGTTGTCCTTGACAGCGCCAGCCACGATCTCCGAAGCCGAGGCGCTTCCTTCGTTGATGAGGACCACCAGCGGCCACCGCTTGTGGCTGCGGCTGAAGCTTGAGTAAGTGACCTCATCGCCTTTGCGGCCCTTGATGCTGACGACCTTCGCCTTGCCCAGGAAGATCTTGGAGACATCGACGGCCGCGTTGAGGAGGCCACCCGGGTTGTTGCGAAGATCGAGGATGAATCCCTTGATATCGTGCCCTTTCTCGAACTTGGAGATCTCCTTCTCCAGATCCTCCCCGGTGCTCTGAGAGAACTGGCTGATGTGGGCATAACCGATGTTCTCATCGATCATCTTCGCTCTCACACTCGAGACCTTGATGTTGCCCCGGGTTATCTCGTAGTCGATGAGCTTCTTGACCTTCTCACGGCGGACCGAGATGGTCACCTTCGTGCCGACCTTGCCTCGGAGGACCTTCACGGCGTCACTGACAGACATGCCCTTGGTGTGGGTGCCGTTGACCTTCATGATCTGGTCTCCAGCCCTCACACCTGCCCGGTAGGCAGGGGTCTCTTCCATGGGGGCGATGACGGTCAGGATGTTCTTCTTCATTCCGATCAGAATGCCCAAGCCGCCGAACTTCCCCTGTGTCTCGGTCTGCATGTTCTCGAAGTTCATGGGCTTCATGAACCGCGTGTAGGGGTCGTCGAGCTGTTTCAGCATCCCCTCTATGGCGCCGTAGGTGAGCTCCTTCTTGTTGAGCTTC
>JAJFLN010000354.1 GCA_021772705.1 Candidatus Cloacimonadota bacterium
GTGGTCAAGATGGGGTCGTGTGTCCCCTTATCGCTGTGTGTTAGGGGCCGCGCAGGAGTAAATGCGCAGAAGTCGCGCCCAGATTTGGGTCAGATTCGGTTGGTTCGAGGGAGCGGGACCGGAGGCGTAGTGGGCTACGTCGAGGATTCCGCGATTGAGGAGCGGCCGAAGATGGTCTGAAGATGGGATGCGAAACTGCGTAGTTATTCTTGCGCGGCCCCTTAGTTTCCACCCCCTGGCAGACATGCTCCCCTCAGGTGTACCGGTTCAACTGCCGATGCAAGTCTTCCTGATGAATGAGACTCCCGAACCTCCTCGGCGAAGAAGGCGCAGGATCGAGGCTGTGCGGACGAAGCGGTGCTTCGGCTGTGGGGCGCCTCCCTTTTCGCTGTTCAGTCCCGAGTTGAGACCTTCCCGCTGTCCTGGCTGCGGCTACCCGCTGTAGCCTCCTGGGCGGCATCGGGAGATTGCTGCGGATCTGCTGGGCGGATCAGCACCGTCGCAGTCGAGTCCTGGTAGTGCACCCTCCACTGCCTCTGCTCCAGAGTCCGGCTCAGCAGTGAATCGGTCGGAAGCAGCGTCCAGCTGAAGTCGTATTGGTTCAGCACTCGTTCCCAGCCGCTTCCGAGAGTCGTCAGGGTCAGCCAGTCGATGTTGATCTGGGCGCCGTACATCACGTTCCGGCCATCAATGAAGATGGGAAACCCCTTCGGCAGAGCGTAGGCGACGTATCCCCCCCAGCTGTAGTCGTTGAACATCCTTCCTTCTGGCCGATGCTCTTGCAGATAGACCGCGGCGGCGACGGGATACGTGTCGGCGGAGAAGCCGGCCGCGCCGCGCTGCAGGGCCGGTGGAAAGAGACCGGCCAGGGCGAGTCCCACTGCCAGCGCGGCCCAGACACCTCCACCGGCGCCGAGCCAGCGATGGCTGCCGGCCTGCTGCCTGTCCAGCAGCCGGCCCATGGCCTCCCGGCCAGCCGGGATCAAACCAGCCAGCCGCGTCCAGGCTTCGGTGAGGGAGAGGGCGACGATCGGCGTGGTCCAGATCAGGAAGATAGGAATGTGCCGGACCGAGACCATGAACATCTGTGTACCTGTCAGGAAGAGGCCAAAGCCCAGGGCCTTCCAGCGAGACGGCACGAAGGCGAGGGAACCGAGCCCCAGAAGGAACATCCACTTGAAGTGCCAGGCATTACCCCGGAAGTCCGGTGACTGCCACTCCTCCGTGATGTCCAGGATCGGCTTGGCGCCCACCATCTGCAGGACGTCGGAATGGGCCTGCGGACCGTAGGGGTTCGCCAGGGTCATGAGTGCCGTCAGGGAGCCGATGGCGATCCACTTGAGGGCCAGGCTTCGAGTCAGCCGTCCTGGGCCGGCGAGGACGTCACCGAGGGCGAAGAGAAAGAGGGTCAGGCAGCCCGTGGGCCAGCCCCCGTGCAGGTTGACCCAGAGAGGTGTCAGAAGCGGAATCAGCCATGCCGAACGACCCTCCGTCCGGAGCTGGCGAAACAGGATGTTGCACCAGAGTGCCGTGAGGAGCCAGGTCTGGAGGTGGGGGCGAACGAACCAGTGAATGGAAGTCAAATAGAAGGCGGCGCCGGTGAGTAGAATGGTGGTGATCACTTCGGCCCCGGCGGCGAGGGCCGTCTGGGAGATCAGGGCGAAGACCAGGGCCAGGATTGCGGCGTGAATGACCAGCAAGCCGAGGAACCCGGCTCTCTCCAGGACCAGGGCGTACCAAACCTCCGTGCCCCACTGGATGTCTACCCAGGGTGCGCCGGGAGCCGTCCAGGAAAGGGTGTCCGCCGTGGGAATCCTTCCTTCATTCAGGATGTCCCGGCCGACCCTGAGATGCCAGCCCAGGTCGCCGTCGCCGAACATCCAGGTCGGACCCGTGGAGAGGACGAAGAGGAAGCAGCACAGGAAGACCAGGCATGGAACTGACGGAACGAGCCAACGAGGCGGCGATCCCGTGCCGGCCCGCTTCCTGTGTTTCAAGAGTATCTTGCCGAGATTCAGCATCCTGCGCCCCGCCTCAGGCCCTGGGTGACGCCCGAACCCTGGTGGCCTCAGAGTTTGACGGTCTTGAGGTAGTCCCGGAACTGGCTGCCGATGTCATCCCGGGCCAGGGCGAATTCGACGGTCGCCTTGAGGAAACCGAGCTTGTCACCCGTGTCGTGGCGAATGCCATCGAAGAGGTAGCCGTAGACGGCCTGACGTTGCAGCAGCGCACAGATGGCGTCGGTCAGCTGGATCTCGCCGCCCTTGCCCGGCTCGGTTCGCTCCAGGATGTCGAAGATCTCCGGCGTCAAGATGTACCGGCCGATGATGGCCAGGTCGCTAGGCGCATCCTCGGGGTCCGGTTTCTCCACCATGCCGTCGAGCTTGAAGAGACGGGAGTCTATCTCCTTCGCTTCCACGATGCCGTAGGAGGAGGTTTGGGACTTCTCGACTCGCTCCAGAGCCACGACGGAGCACTTGTAACGCTCGTAGATTGCCAGCATCTGCTGCATGCAGGGCTCTTCGGAGTCGATCACATCGTCGCCGAGGAACACGGCGAAGGGCTCGTTGCCAATGAGGTGGCGGACCTGCATGATCGCGTGACCCAGGCCTAGGGCCTCCTTCTGCCGCACATAGCAGGAGTTGATCAGGTTCGAGATCCCGCTCACCTGTTCCAGCTCATCGGTCTTGTTCTTCGACCTCAGGAACTGCTCGAGCTCGAAGGAGATATCGAAGTAGTTCTCGATGGCGACCTGGCCGCGGCCCGTGACGAAGATGATGTCCTCCACTCCGCTGGCCACAGCCTCGTCCACCACGTAGTGAATGATCGGCTTGTCCACCAGGGGCAACATGACCTTGGGCTGTGCCTTTGTGGCTGGCAGGAAACGGGTGCCTAGGCCGGCCACGGGAAAGACTGCTTTGCGAACTTTCATGGCGGCGTCCTGCCTTTGGCTTGGTCCCCGTCGATCTCGTAAGAGCTGCTGGACGCAGCCCTGGTGCCGCGACAGGGATGGAGGCCCATGACCACGCCGCCGGCGACGATCGGCTCCTCTCCTTCTATCTCGATCCCGTAGACCGGGCCCTCGTATTTCTCGAGGAGTGCCTCCTCGATGCGTTCCTCCCGGATGCCATCGTCGGTGACCACCGTGCAGTGCATTCCGGGACGGGCGTAGGCGAGGGGCATGAGGAACATGGGCTTTCCTTGACCCAGGCGAACCCGCTCCTGGATGTCGCCGTAGGCGTCCTTCCGGGTCGCCTCGATGCGCTCCTCCACGCTGAATCGGTCGCGAGCTTCCTCGGTTCGCCGCTGCCGGGTCATCAGGTTCCGGAGCCGCTCGCCGGTGATCCTCAGGTTCTCCCCCAGAGGATGCTCCGAAAGGAGGTGCCGGCCTTGCTCACCGCCGAAGTAGATCACGTCCAGGAAGTGTCGATGGGGCAACTCCGATTCTGGAAGGGCGCGCATCAGCCAGTGGGGGAGCTCCTCGTCGAGATGGTGGTCCGCCAGCATCCGGCGAGCCCGGGCGAAGGTGTTGACCTCGATCAGGAGGCGGCGGAACATCTCCTCCGGCAGGGTTCGTTCTCCCTTCCTGGTCCCGGAAGGAAACATGGGGATGCCGTAGTGGCAGGAGAGGAGGGACTGCTCGTAGACAGCGGCGTGGGAACTGGAGTGGGACGAGAGGAGCCAGACCGATTCCTTGGAGGCGGGCTCCTGGCGCTTGAAGAGTATCCGGGTCTCCATGGAGTCCCGGAACATGCCGTTCCCCGTGACCAGGAAGAAGCCCAGACCCTCCCGCTTTGCGAGGAACAGGTCGTGATAGTGTCTGGAAGCCTCCAGGCCGTAGGCGAAGGGGTGGTCCGGGGTGGCGCAGAAGTGCCGCTCCGAGCTGGTGGAGACACAGAAGACCTTGCCCGGTGGGTTGCCCATGAAGACCCGTTTGATGGGCCTGAACTCGACCTCTCCCGTGGCTGTCAGAACTTGGATGCTCTCGTCCCCGTCCAAGCGGCGGATGTCACGGGAGCCCTTGTTCGTGATGAGTGTGGTGCCTGCTGGAAACATGTCTCAAAGGGATGAATCGACTCGACCCGCACGGTCGAGAGGGGCGCCAGTATACACCGGCTCGAGCACCGGCGCCAACCGGGCCGTGAGGTGAGGGGAGGGGAGATCCGGGGACACACGACTGGACCCGAATTCCTG
>JAJFLN010000355.1 GCA_021772705.1 Candidatus Cloacimonadota bacterium
TGGAATTCCCTGATGAACTTGATGGAATGATCTACCGACGCGAGTCCATTCTTCTTGATCTCGTTCTTCCCAGAACCATTGAACGTTGCAAAACTGTCGTAGCCATACGCACCTTCCGTCGGTGAATCGCCAACACTGCCAAGGTGCCACTTGCCAAAATGCCCGGTTTTGTAGCCCGCTTCTTGCAGCATACGGGGCAGCATCGGTGCCTGAGGGTCAAGCCAATCGGGCATTCCCCTTTTGATGTGAGCTTTAACGCTTTGGAAATGCTGATGTACGCAGTGCCGAGCCGGAAATTGGCCCGTCATCACGGCGACTCGACTGGGTGAACAGACTGGACTGTTCACAGTGAAGTTTTAGAAATCAATACCCTCGCTGGCCATACGATCCAGATGCGGAGTTTGACAAAATGAGCTGCCGTGACAGCTCAGGTCTCCGTATCCCCAGTCATCGGCGAAGATGAAGAAATGTTCGGCTTCTCGGCGTCTGAAGCCTGAGCAGTGTTGCACCAATGGACAAGCACGCACAGGACCAGCACGAATTTTCTACAACCTATGTTGACCGTCATAAGTTTCTCAGCAGGATCGTTCGAAATCGAAAAAAAGCGTTTGGGTAATGACCAGGTTCAATCAAGACAGGTAACAACAACGTAATAAGCTCCCAGTTCACCCTCTGCGATTTCGAAGACAGGCGCCAGTCGATGAGATCCCTTTTCCAATTGAGCAACAAAGCTAACTTCAGCGGCATCCTCAGTGATCGGTTTCCGATCCAGATCCTGATCATCGATCCTCAGGACAGCATGCGTCGCGCCGATGGAACTGCCTGGAACATTACGAAACGCTCGCGATGGCCCCGGGACATTCTCGCCCGCAGGAAGACTCGCGTTGATTGCGACTCCGGATTCCGCAGGCCAACGGCGAAGCGATACTTCGTACTTTCCGTCTTTTAAAACCTTGACGGCCCAATGTCCGAGGTGCTTCAATTCTTGATTCTTCGGCGCCTTGCGATTGGCGTCACGGATCGATCCCTGGTGCCACGGCGGATACTCCTTTTGAATCCAGTCGTGCGCGGTCAGACTGACAACGGGGTGCTCTGGGTGTCCCAGGTAGATCTCGGTGGTCTGGGAGAACGTCGGCTTCAGTTCGGCCCACCATTGTTCATAGAACTCACGCATTTCTGCGACGATTTTCGGATGTTCTTCGGCGATGTTGTTCCGTTGTCCGGGGTCCTGGGAAACATCGTACAGTTCCTTGCGGTTAACCAGACGATACTTGCCCGTCATGACGGACGAGCTGCGATATTTAATCGGATCTCGAACACGCTGCGAGTCGCTGATCACGAATCGCTTGGGCCAATCGACGTCCTTTGTGGGGTCGAGCAAGTTGGCAATCGAAACACCATCAAACTTCACGTCGGCAGGTTTCTTGACTCCCGTCATTTCCAGCAGCGTGGGAACAACGTCGACCGCATGCGTCAATTCACTGACGTCGTGCTGTTTGGTGAGTCCACCGGCGGGCCAATGCACGAAAAATGGAACGCGGTGTCCGCCTTCGTAGGGACTTCCTTTTCCGGCTCGCATGCCAGCGTTGTAAACTTTCGCGCCGCTGGCCGTGCCGTTGTCTGTTGTGAAAATGAAGATGGTGTTGTCTGCAACTCCAAGTTCTTTGATCAACTGTCGCGTCTTGCCGACATTGTCATCGATGTTGGTAATCATTCCGTAAAACGCAGCGATGTTCTCGGACTGTCCTTCATACATCTTCATGTACTTCCGCGGGCAGTGCAGCGGTTTATGTGGTGCGTTGGTTGAGATGTAGGCGAGGAACGGCTTTTGCTCGTTCGCACACTTGCGGATGAACTTGCCTGCCTGTTCAAAAAAGACGTCCGTACAAAATCCTTTGGCTGGAACGATTTCACCGTTATGGAAATAGGAGCCATCAAAATAGGCGTTGTCCCATAGGTCGGGCGTCTGGCCGACACCACCGCCGCCGTGCCGGTAAACTTCAGTGAAGCCCCGATCTTCGGGACGATAGGGATAGTTGTCGCCCAGGTGCCATTTGCCAAACATGCCGGTTTCATACCCGGCATCGGAAAACATCTGGCCGACGGTCACTTCGTTTTCTCGAAGCATCGATCGTCCCATGATCGTGTGCCAGACTCCGGTGCGATTCGTCCAGTGTCCCGTCAGAAAGGAACAGCGAGTGGGTGAGCACGTGGGGGCAACATGGTAATCACTCAAGCCGCTGCTTTCTGACGCCAGGTGGTCGATATGTGGCGTCTTGATGATTGGGTTGCCGGTGCATCCCAGATCGCCGTAGCCCTGATCGTCGGAAATGACGATAACGACGTTGGGGGATTCTGCTACGACAGCATTTCCTGGCAATGCGATAATCGCCGCCAGGGCGAGGCAAATGGAAAGAATCGTTTTCATGCGGTGCTCGTTTTAAGATGAGTGTTCTTGTTCGGGTGGATGCAATCGAGATTATTGGGCGTTCAATAGTTCACCTTTCCGCCTCCCACGGGCTTCTGCCGCTCGCTTTCCCACCACTCGTTCGGGCCTTCGGTTTCAATTTGCTTCCAGACGCTGAAGAGTTGTTGTTTCATTTCTTCCGTCTTTTCAGGCATCATGGCGGCGAGATCGTGCTCCTCTTTCCAGTCTTTTTGGATCTCATAGAGCTGGAACTTCGTCAGCGTTTCGTCGCCGACCAGCTTCCAGTCACCGACTCGCAGAGCCACTCGATCGCCCGGCGGTGAAACGTGCGTTCGCCAAAACAGCGGCACTTTTCTTTTTACAGGTTTTCCCTTGAACGCCGGCAGCATGCTGACGCCGTCGATGGTTCGATCGCTGGGAAGTGGTATACCGGCGATGTCGAGTACTGTCGCAAAAATGTCCGTTCCGATCACAGGGACGTCGCTGACCGAACCTGGTTCGATATGACCGGGCCAGCGCGCGACGCCGGGAACTCGGATGCCGCCTTCGTGATCGCTGCGTTTGCCACCTCGCAGCCCGCCTGTGGTGCCACCAAATTTCGCGACGGGGCCGTTGTCTGACGTGAAGATCAGCAACGTGTTGTCGGCAACGCCTTGTTCGTCCAACGCGAGCATTACTTGCCCAAGCGCGCGGTCGAGTTGTGTGATATTGCCCATGTATTTGCTGTTCTTGTGCCCGTTGTACATCATGCTGAACTTAGGGTCTGTCGCGATGGGCGCATGGGGCTCGTGGCACCAAACAGACAACACGAATGGCTGGGATTTGTCACGCACATCGCTCAACCAGCGAGCGGCTTCGGCGGCGACAAGCGGCGCTGAAAAACCCTTCAGTTCACCGACTGGTTCCCCGTTACGAACGAAGTTGATCGGGTTCTTGTGACTGGGCTCAGCATTGTTATGCGAAGCCATCCAGTGGTCGTATCCATGGTCACTGGGTTGAGGATACTCGGAGGTATTGAACTGTGGTATTGAATTCAGATGCCACTTACCAACGTGACAGGTTTCGTAGCCAATGCTTTTCAGCAGTTTTGGATAAGTGATTTCGCTGGAACGCAAGTGAGCTTCGTGCAGGCCAGACAAGTGTCGGTAAACTCCGTTGCGGTAAGGCGTCCGCCCGGTCAGGATCGCGGATCGTGAAGGCGAACAGACACCGCAAGCCGAATAGCATTGCGTGAACTTCACTCCCTGCGATGCCAGCTTGTCGAGATTCGGCGTCTTGATCAGCGGATGACCATAGGTCGCCGAATCACCCCATCCCATGTCGTCGGCCAGGAAGACCACGACGTTGGGCTTGGCGCGTTCCGCCTCTGCTTGCGGTATGACCACAACCAGACAGAAAAGCATGCGGCAAAAAAAGAGCTGAGTGTTCGGCATTTGCATTTATCCATATTGGACTTCGCAAGAAGTCCGTCAAGTGCTGCATTAAGGGGGAATTTGATTTCTGGCGAAATCCACTACCGGTTACGGACAAAGAAGTCCACGGTGCGGCCGATAATTGCTTCTCGCGATGGTTCGATTTCTGCGTCGACCTTGCGCCAGTTGTGCCCCGAGTTCTTGATGATCATGATCTCAACAGGTGCCTCAAGTTCGCTCGCCTTCTTTTTCATGTAATACGCGTGCTTTACCGGAATCGTCGTGTCTTTGTTGCCCTGAATCATCAATAGTGGGGGGCTGTCTTTGCTCAGGTAGTTGATTGGACTGACTTCTCGATACCGAGCCAATTTGTCGGTATCGTCTGAGTCTGAGCCAAGAATGCGGGCGGCAAAACGATCCTTGAAGTGGGCACTGTCATCGTGGTTGAAGAGGTCCATGTTTTCAAAATCGCACG
>JAJFLN010000356.1 GCA_021772705.1 Candidatus Cloacimonadota bacterium
GCAAGCAGCGTGACGTAATGACTCTTGCCCACGAACTTGGACATGGGGTGCATCAGGTTCTTGCAGCCCCTTTGGGTGCTTTGATGGCGTCGACACCGCTGACTCTGGCTGAAACTGCTAGTGTTTTCGGGGAAATGTTGACGTTCCGCTCTTTACTTGATCACGCCGAAACCCCGAAAATTCGCAAGGCTCTTCTGGCCTCAAAAGTTGAAGACATGATCAACACTGTCGTGCGCCAAATCGCTTTTTACCGGTTTGAGCGCGATATCCATAATGAACGGCGCAATGGTGAACTAACCTCCGAGCAAATCTGCACCATATGGATGGACATTCAACGCGAAAGCCTTGGTCCAGCAATTAATCTGGAGAAGAGTTATGAAACTATGTGGGCTTATATCCCGCATTTCATTCATTCCCCCTTCTATGTCTATGCCTATGCATTTGGAGACTGCCTGGTGAATTCTCTTTATGCCGTCTTCGAGCAAGCCAATGAGGGATTTGCAGAGCGCTATCTCGCACTCCTTTCAGCGGGTGGCAGCAAACACCATTCCGAGCTATTGGCACCCTTCGGGCTGAATGCCAGCGATCCCAAGTTCTGGGATTTAGGCCTCGGCTTGATTGAGCGGATGATCGACGAACTTGAATCGATGGAAGATTAAGTCATCCAGAAGGACAAGGCCGGATACGTGAGTGATTCAGAGGCAAATAGACTGACCGGACGCGTCCGGCGGTACGCGAAAGTTGGAACCGGCATGGGAGCGGTTGCTGCCCGCTTTGCCGGTCAGCGCTTTCTGGGAGTCAAAGGTGATCGAGCGACCAATGCCATCGCTCTGGCGAGCGCTCTCGGTGGTCTTAAAGGGCCGCTGATGAAGGTGGCGCAAATGATGGCGACCATTCCGGAAGCGTTGCCGCCAGAATATGTCGAAGAGTTGAGTAAACTGCAAAGTCAGGCACCCTCAATGGGGTGGCCTTTTGTGAAACGACGCATGGCGGCTGAGCTTGGGCCGAATTGGATTAGCAAGTTCAAGGAATTCGACCGTACTGCTTCGGCATCCGCATCCCTTGGGCAAGTTCATCATGCAACCAGCCTCGACGGAGACGAACTGGCCTGCAAACTACAATACCCCGATATGGAATCGGCGGTCGCTGCCGACCTGAATCAGCTTGAGATTATTTTTGGCCTTCATCGCCGAATGGAACCAGCGATCGATACCAGTGAGATGGCCGCTGAAATCGGTGCCAGATTGAAAGAAGAACTCGATTACGACCGCGAAGCCCAGCATATCCGCCTCTATACGGACATGTTGAAAGATCTGCCGGAAATTCGAGTACCAGGAGTTTATCCAGATCTCTCGACCAAGCGACTGTTGACCATGGATTGGTTACACGGCAAACCAATCCTCGAATTCAAAGATCATGATCTGGAAATCAGAAACACGCTCGCAACAGCAATGTTCAAGGCCTGGTGGCACCCTTTCGCGAATTATGGGGTGATTCACGGCGACCCGCACCTTGGCAATTACACCGTGTTTCGCGATGAGCAAGATACGCCCAGCGGGATCAACCTGCTTGATTACGGTTGTATCCGAATTTTCCCTCCGCAATTTGTTAAGGGGGTGATCGACCTTTATTCTGGATTTCTCGAAGATGATCGCGACAGGGTCGTTAGCGCCTACGAGACCTGGGGCTTTAAGGGGTTGAATGATGACATCATTGATGTACTCGATATCTGGGCACGGTTTATCTTCGGACCATTGCTTGACGATCGGGTCCGGACCGTGGCGGATGGTGTAGAACCGGGACAATATGGTCGGAAACAGGCCTTTCAGGTTCATCAGGCGCTCAAGGAAAAAGGCCCTGTCACTATCCCTCGCGAATTTGTGTTTATGGACCGCGCCGCAATTGGTCTTGGTGGCGTGTTTCTGCATCTTGGAGCAGAATTGAATTTCCATGAGTTATTCAATCAGGAAATCGAAGGATTTTCCCTCAAACAGCAAACCAGAAAACAGGATATCGCTCTTGGGAATGTGGGATTGACTCGGCCCGACTAAATCCGTTTGAACAACCATGTCAAAAGTGGCATAGACCCAAGTCAAATCTTTGATATACATATTGAGAAATCATCAGCAAGAATCGGGGGACTCTTCATGAGCGACCAAAAAACACCGACTATGAATATGAACAGCCACAATGAGATGTATGGCTATTTTATCCGTCTTTCAGTCGCTCTTGTGATTGGTTGCGTATTGTTAATGATATGCTTGGCTGCAATGACCATGGGCGGAACGTTAGCTGCTTGGGTCGGCGGGCTTGGACTGACCTTTGGGTTGATCCTGATTTTCATTACGCTCCTAGCAGGATTGTCCTGGATTCCATCCCTGGTCGTGACGGCCGGAGTGACTGCATTAATCTTGATCCTTTAATCGAGGGATATACATGAAACTCGCAATTCCGACGGAGTCGGCAAAAGACGAAACACGCGTTGCAGCTACGCCGGAGACCGTGAAAAAATTCGTAGCCCTTGGTTTTAAGGTCACGGTGCAATCCGGGGCGGGCGAAGGCTCGCGGATTCTAGATCCACAGTATCAGGAAGCTGGCGCAACGTTGGCGAATAATTCTGACGCGGCTGTGAAAGACGCAGACGTGGTGCTCCGCGTGCGCCGCCCTTCTCCGGCGGAAGCTGCAAAATTCAAGAAGGGCGCTGTCGTCATCGCGACGATGGATCCAATCGGAAACGAATCCGAAATCGATGCGCTGGCCAAGGCCAAAGTGAATGCCTTTGCGATGGAATTCATGCCGCGGATCACGCGGGCACAGGTTATGGATGTTTTGTCGTCCCAGGCGAATCTCGCCGGTTATCAGGCGGTTATTGATGCCGCAGAGCAGTACGATCACGCAATGCCGATGATGATGACGGCGGCTGGAACCATTTCTCCGGCAAAAGCATTTGTGATGGGCGCTGGTGTTGCCGGTCTGCAGGCTATCGCTACCGCACGAAGGCTTGGTGCGGCGGTTACCGCAACCGACGTGCGCCCCGCTGCCAAAGAACAGGTTGAATCGCTGGGTGCCAAGTTCATTGCGGTCGAGAATGACGAGTTTAAACAGGCCGAAACGGCGGGCGGTTACGCCAAGGAAATGTCGGACGATTATAAAAAGCAGCAGGCGGAACTAACCGCCTCTCACATTTCCAAACAGGATATCGTCATCACAACAGCGCTTAGTCCCGGCCGGCCGGCCCCTGTTCTCATTACCAAAGAGAT
>JAJFLN010000357.1 GCA_021772705.1 Candidatus Cloacimonadota bacterium
CCCGTGAGAGCGGCTTCGAGATCCCCGCCGTTGTCTGCCGGGCTGACAAGCCTGCCGGCCGGGGCATGAAGGCCGTGCAGCCTCCGGTGAAACGCTTCGCCGAGAGCCGAGGTCTCCCGGTCTTTCAGCCGTTGAAGATGAGGGACCCGGACTTCAAGGCGGCGATGAAGAAGCTGAAGCCCGACGTCCTGATCGTCGTGGCCTACGGCTTGATCGTTCCCAGGTGGGTCCTGGAGCTGGCCCCGGCAGGTTGCATCAACGTCCACGGTTCCTTGCTGCCCCTCCTTCGCGGCGCCGCCCCGATTCAGCGGGCCATTCTCGAGGGCTTCGAAGTGACTGGCATCTCGATCATGAAGCTCGACAAAGGCATGGACACGGGGCCCGTGTTTCATCGAACCGAGATGGCCATTCACCCCGGTGAGACCGCAAGCGAGCTTCACGACCGCATGTCACGACTCTCCGCGGAGGTCCTCCCCAAGGTCCTGCCCTCCATCGTCAGCGGGGAGCTGCAGGCCCAGGCGCAGGACGACAGCCAGGCCACCTACGCCGACAAGATCACTCCCGAGATGGAGTGCATCGACTGGGCCGAGCCTGCCCAGGTAGTGGACCGAGTGGTCCGGTGCATGTCCCCTCGCCCCGGGGCATTCAGCCTCCTCAGAGATCGGCGTCTCAAGATCCTCGCCACCAGGCCCCTCCCGGACGAGCCGGCCGGCGCCGGCCCGGGAGTCATCCTCCCCCTGAAGCAGCCGGACCGGAAGGAACGGCGGCTGGCCGTCGCCTGCGGCCAGGGTGTGCTCGAGTTGCTGGAAGTTCAGCCCGAGGGCAAGCGGCGGATGTCCTGGGTCGACTTCCTCGCTGGGTACAGGATCGCCGGCGGCGAGAAGCTGGTGGGTCCTTGCTGAACCTAATCCACGGCTTCCTGGTCATGGCCGGAACCCTGACAGGTGTCCTGGTGGCCTACAGTCTCGACGAGGTTCTGCTGGGATGGATACTGGACTCCACGGGATATCCCCCTCGGTTCCTCATGGGAATCCTCTTCGGCGGGGTCGGTTATCTGACGGCGGCCACTCTGTCGGAAGAGTTCGAGAAGTGGCTCGAACGCTGGCTGCCCTTGATCTCCGCCGTCGAGGTCGTCTGGGGAACCTCGGGTTTGGTGTTGGGATTGGTGGTTGCCAATCTGTTCTGCATCCCCCTGGTGCTGGTCCTGAACTCCAACCCCGTGCAGTTCCAGATTCGCAGCAACCCGCTCCTCTCGAGTCTGACGCTGCTGCTGCCCCTCTTCGTGAACATCCTGCTCGGCTCCGTTGGGGTCTACATGTTTACCCGCCGGCAAGGCGAGCTTCGTGGCATCCTCTTCGCTGGCGCGGATCGCAGAGGTTTTGCCACCAGCAAGGTGCTGGACACGTCGGCCGTCATCGACGGCCGGGTGGTGGAGTTGATTCGGTGCAAGATCCTGGAGGGGCCGGTGGTGGTGCCTCAGTTCGTCCTCCACGAGTTGCAGTTCGTCGCCGACAGCTCAGACGCCGTGAGGCGTGAGCGCGGACGCCGCGGCTTCCACAACCTGGAACGGCTGAAGGAGCTGCGTCCCAGGGGGCTCGAGTTCCCTCCCGTCGATATCGGCCCCCAGGAACAAGTGGATGCCAAGCTGGTCGCCTACTGCCGTGAGACGGCATCGATGCTCATCACGGTGGACTACAACCTGAACAAGCTGGCCCAGCTGCAAGAGGTTTCGTCCATCAATGTCGCCGACGCCGCCAATGCTCTGAAACCCCAGGTCACCATGGGCGATCAGGTGCGGATCGAGATCCGGAAGACGGGCAAGGAACCCGGCCAGGGCATCGGCTATCTGGCTGATGGCTCCATGGTCGTCGTCGAATCCGGTGGAGATCTTCTGGGGCAGACCGCAGCCGTCCGGGTGGAGAAGATCCTCCAGACTTCCGCTGGCAGGATGGTCTTCGCTAACCTGATCCAGGAGCCTAGGGATGACACGGTTCGCACCGGGCTCCAGGTAGTCAACGGCGGCAATCCGTCGTCGACGGGATAGATCCAGCTCAAGGGGAGGAGAAAGGCAAGATGGTCATGCAGGTCAAAGAGATCATGGTGGTCAATCCGGTAGTCCTGAAGCCGGCCCAGAGTCTCTTCGCGGCTCACGAGATGATGCTCATTCACGAGTACGAGTGTCTCTTCGTGGTCGACGAGGAGCGACGTCCCATCGGCATGGTCAGCACCCTGTCGACCAGCGGTGATCAGAAGGCCACCGTCGAGACGGTGATGAAGAAGGACTTCCAGATCATCAGCGAGAAGCAGACGGTACAGGAAGCAGCGAACATGTTCACAGCGGGACACAGCAAGCTGGCTCTTCCCGTGGTTGACGAGAAGGGAATCCTGGTCGGCATCCTCAGGTTGCGAGACATCGTGAAGGATCTGACGGCGCCGAAGAAGGAGGGTATCCTGACCCCCGAGAGCGCCGTGGTCTACCTGGCCATGACCAAGAACGAGGAGAAGGAACGGCTCTGGCTCGATCGGATCCGGGAGCACGGCGGAAAGCCGGCGATCACTCAGGTGGGAGCCAACGCCGAGAAGCTGCCAATCAAGATGCGGGAGTCGGCCATCGTCGCTTCCATCGCCTTCGGGGTCATCAAGGAAGACGCCCGTGAGAAGACCTCCGTGTCCAACGCGATCCGGGACATCATCCTTCAATTGAAGATGATCTCCCCCGGTCTGGGCGGCGGTTTCAAGGTCGGCGTCGTCAGAGCCGACGGGCGCATCGCCGTGGCGGCCTTCGGTCGATGCGGTCACGCCCTGGCCAACTCACCGGAGCAGATCTTCATGGGCTCCAGCATCATCTGATGACCTACCTGGACCCTGAGAGAGCACCGTCAATGACCGACACAGCCACCCCGGAACGAACCAGCTACGACGAAGGCCTGGAGCGCATGCGCGCCGGCGATGTCGATGGCGCCATCGAGTCCTTCAGCCGGGCCCTGAAGAGCCGGCCCGAGGACCTTTACTCCTACAACCGCCTCGCGTTCCTCTACCGGGAGAAGCGCCAGTTCAAGAAGGCCCTCAAGGTGCTCGAGGCCGCCCTGAAGGTCCGGAGCGATGACTTCTACACCTACTACATCATCGGCAACACCCATCTGGACGAGGCCCAGTACTTCGAGGCCGTCGATGCGTTCAAGCGTGCCCTGACGCTAAACCCGAAGGACGTCTATTCCTGGAACAGTCTGGCCCTGGCTCACAAGCTCGTACGCCAGTACGACAAGGCCGTTCAGTGTCTCGAGAAGGCCATCGAGCTCGACCCGGAGGACGCCTACAACTTCAACAGCCTCGGCCTGGTCTACTTCAGCAAGGGGGAGTACGAGAACGGCATCGGAGTCCTCCGGCAGGGCCTGGAGCTGGCTCCTGAGAACAGCTTGCTCCGATACAGCATGGGCGAAGCCTACCTCCGAATGGGGGAGATCAAGAAGGCCTGCCAGTGCTTCGAACAGCTGACGGATCGAGAGCCCACTTCCAAGCTGGGCTACATCGGTCTGGGTCATGGAGCCATTCAGGCCGGCGACTGGAAGACGGCGCTGCAGCAGTTCCACCGGGCCCTCGACATGGCGCCCAGGGACTGGGAGATCCTTGTCTTTCTGGGCGAGATCTACCTCGACGCCGGCGACGCGACCCGTGCGGAGGAGTACTTCGAGAAGGCCCTGAAGGTAAACTCCCACTCCAGCCGGGCCAGCCTGGGACTCGGTGAGGCTCAGGAGCGACAGGGTCTAGTCCTCAAGGCCTGGCAGAGCTATCAGCAGGCAGTCCGCCACAATCCGGGAGACCCTCAGGCCCGATTCACCCTGGGCCGGATGTATCTGGAACAGAGGCTCTTCCGAAAGGCGATCCAGGAACTGCGGGCAGCCCATCACCTGTCCCTGTCGAGTGAAACCTACACCGCCTACCTGGCTCTGGCCCTGGTGGAGTCCGGGGCCGCCGACGAGGGGGAGCGGCTGTTCCGCCAGATCCTGTCGTCCAACGAGACTCACCCCTTCAGCCTCTACCATCTGGCCAGATCCCTCATGTCCCGGGGAGGAACGGAGGAGGTCGCGGCGCTGCTCAAGACTCTCGCCAGGACACGAGGCGACACGGAGTGGAAGCAGAAGGGCCAGGAGCTGGCGGGGGCGCTGCCCAAGAACCGGGAACGCTGACCATCGGTCCTCCCGGAAGCCGGAGAGGGCAGCGCGCTAGCAGCGTGTCGGAGTAACGCCGCAGTCTTCCAGTTGGAACCTGAACAGGGAACAGGGAACCGAAAGGGCAACACCGACTGGACAATTCCCCGTTCTCTGTCCCCTGTTTCCGACTCCCTGTTCCCTGTTCCGGCTTCGCCCCAAGGTCGGTGCGGGTCCATTTCTCCGGCACGCTCCTGGTGTCGTGATTCTGAGATCCCCTTACGTTGACGTTCGGCCTGAGGAGCTTGCGGAGCAGGTGTCTCGAAGGCCTGTTCTGAGCTGTGCCGAAGGTCCTGTGGCTTGGGCGGCCCTTCGACTCTTGGCTCTACGAGCCGCAGCTCAGACGATATGGCCGCCCGCTCCATTCATCCCCTTCGGCGTAGCTCAGGACATGCTT
>JAJFLN010000358.1 GCA_021772705.1 Candidatus Cloacimonadota bacterium
GAGTGTAACAAAACATGTCAGAACAGCGGTCCAGTTTCGTGACATCTGGGGTGTCTTTCGGTCTTGCCGGCCCCTGATCGAAGGATCCTACGGGCCACAGGGCTCAATGTAACAAGAATCGTGCCTGTTTCCACGAGAGTCGCCGGTCGCTTCCGCCGAGTCCATCCGGTGGCATTGTATTGGAGGTCATGGAGACGGCAGAGTTCCGGAAGAAGGCAAATGGCATGACGTGGCCGGTCTGGCGCGTTAACCATTTATGGAAAGCCCATGTCGGAAGAAAGCCCCCATGCCCGGCTCCTTCAGGACCTCTCCAGCGATCAGGAGGAGGTGCGGAAGTTTGCCGTCATCGGGTTGAGCGAGACGGGTGATCCGAAAATCCAGAGTCATCTGGAACGGATGACCCGGGATCGGTCTCCCGCGGTTCGATATTTCGCTCGAACAGGGCTGAACAAGCTCCTGAAGCGGCAACGGGCCTCCCAGCCCTCGGCGTGGGACCGGGCCCTCACCGAAGCTGCCCTCGACGATGTGGACCTGGCGGCCTGGCGGAGAAACCTGGCTGATGTGGACCCCCGTCGCCGCCTCGAAGCAGTGATGGCCGCTGAACGGATCGTCGATCCGGCGATCTACGTGGTGCTTCAGGAAGCTCTGGCCTCCGAGGCCGACGTGCGGGTCCAAGCCACGCTGCTCAAAGCCATCGCCCGGTTCCGCCGGCCCGAGAGCTTCAAGCTGATCGAGGGGTTCATGGCCAGCTCCGACAGCCGGGTCCGGGCCAACGCGGTGGAGGCCTTGGACGTGCTGGCCCACCGGGCGGCGAAACCTCTGCTGGAGCCCTTGCTGGAAGACGCCGACAACCGGGTTCGGGGCAACGCCCTGAAGGCCATGGCTCGTTTCGATCGGAGCCGGGCTCTCAAGGGTGCCGAAGACATGTCCAGGTCTCCCCGGATCTGGATGCGCGCCACCGCAGTCTGGCTTCTGCGGCAGCTGGGAGGCGATGACTCGGCCCGATTGCTCCGGCAGATGCTACGCAAGGAGTCCGGAGAGATGTCCGAGAAGATCCTGGATGCTCTCAAGGACCTCTCGGAGCAGGGAAGCCTGGTCGCCTCCGATGCCCTGGGAACGCGGGAATCGGGCGTTCATCGAGTCCCTGAGGCCCAGGCGAACCCGAGGCCGGAGAAGGTCGAGGATCTTCTGGGCAGCGAATCCTACAGGGAGCGGATCGAAGCCGTACAGGCAACGGTGAACCTGGCCAGAGAGCAGGCGGCGGCCCTGCTTCGGGAGCTGCTCCAGAAAGAGGAGCATCACTTCGTCATCGCCACGGCGATCAAGATCCTGGGACAGGTGGGAGCCTCTCAGGACATCCAGCTGATATCGGGATATTTGACCCACCCCGATGCCCGGATCCGGGCCAATGCGATCGAGGGCCTGGCGGCAACCGGGAAGGAGGCTGTCTATGCCCTGATCGAGCCGTTGCTGGCGGACCCAAATAACCGGGTTCGGGCCAACGCTGCCCGGGTCATGGCCGCCAAGGACTCTGACCGGGCATTCGGGGCTCTGAAGGACATGCTCCTGGCTCCGGACCCGATCCTGGCGGACTCGGCCCTGTTTGCCCTCAAGAAGATAGGGACGGACCAGATCCTGGAGGTCCTGGAGATCGGGCTGCAGCACAACAGCCAGGAAGTTCAGCTCAAGGTCATGAAGGTGCTGGAGCTCCTGGGGCAGGAGAACGATCTGGCTCGGCAGCTACATGAGAAGTACCGGGAGCGGGGCACCTCGGGGCAGTGGGTAGCCGAGCCCCTGGAGAACGTGCTCTCCAGGATGAATGACCCCGATGCGGCGATCCGGATGGCCGCGCTGGAGAAGCTCTCTCACTTTCCTCGAACCCGGGCGAGAAGCCGGATTCGGCTGGCCACGCGGGACAAGGACGTCCGGGTCCGGGATCGTGCCTTGGAGCTGGTTCAGGAGGCCGACATAGAGGAGCGCCGTCGAGCCTACCTGACGAATCTGGGACTGGCATCCTATCGAACGCTGAAGGACAAGGCCGAGGAGTTCCCCGAGCTCCAGGTCTATCGGGAGCGGATTCTTGAAGCCTCGGATCGGCTCGATCGGGGTAACGACATGGCCGACTCCCTGTCCATGCGGCGGGAGCAGGTCCTGGCTCTCGGGGAGCGGGTCTTCGTCATGTTCGAGTCTGGCCGGGTGGAGGATCCGGGCTTGACGGGGATCTGCCGGCTGATCGTCGAACTGGAGACAGAGAGGGACCGGCGCCGTTCTCGGGCGTCGCAGGCTGCTTCGGATAAGCGAGGGCCTGTGCTGGAAGGGGTGCCTCCCGCGTTGTGGGGAGTGCTGGTTCTGGCCCTCTGCTTGATGGTCGCCGGCTGGTTTCTGATGCCCGGCAGCGACGGTCCTCTGGTATGGCGGCGGGGCAAGACAGCTCCGGGACGATTGACGGTCTCAGGGGATCTGCTGCTGGCTGCCGAGGCCGGAGGGAACCTGGTCGCCTATCGCAAGCGAACCGGAAGCATCTTCTGGACCACCGCCCCCGGACGAGGCGAGATGCATGCTCCCGTGGTGAGCGGGGAGCGGGTCTACGTGGCGGACGACGGTGGCGTGGTGAGCGGATTCCGCCTCGATACGGGGGAGAGGTCCTCTAGCACCCAGCTTCAAGGCAGGATTCTGGCCCCCCCGGTGGTGACACCCGATGCGATCTACGTCCTGATCTCCCGGCCTCCATCGGGAGCCGACGTGGTGCTCCTCGATCCCAGGAGCGGCAGCGAGATCCGGAGAGATGATCTGGGCTCTGGCGAGGGTCAGGCTCTGGCCGTCACGCCGACTCTCGAGCTGGCGATCCTGGGAGAGCGGCTGGTTGCTGTCGAACGGGCATCGGGCTCGAAGCTCTGGGAATACCGGGCGGAGTCTCGCTGCCGGCCCTACCCGGGTCCCATTCCCTTCGAGGATCAGGTTCTGATCGGGACGGGACGTTCGATCCTTTCCGTCGATGGGACCGGCGCCCTCGACTGGAGCCAGGCGCCGAGCGACCCAGTCGCCCTGGATGCCGGCCCCTTCCTCTGGGGCAGGACCCTGATCGTCCCGGCGGGAGGACGGCTCTGGATGATGGCCGCCGAGAGCGGGATTTCCATGGGCAGTCACGGCATCTCCCGGGATATCCGGTACGCCCGCCTGACAGGCAACCGATTCGTCTACTCTCCGGGAGACCGGACCCTGGCGACTCTGTTCCTGGAGTCCGGGAAGAAGGCCATCCTGTCAGGCATCGGCGGAGACATTCACGACCTGGCCGTCGAAGGGGACATGGTATACGTCTCAACGGATCGAGGATTGCTGGCTCTTCGAATGCCGGAGCCGGAGTGAGCCCCTCGGTTCGCCCAGTCAGTGCGCGTAGCGATCCTGAGTCCGATTTTCCTTGACCGAGATGGAGTTGGCCGGTCGACAGCCAGCAAGATCAAGCTGCTCGAAGCGAGAGGCCACCACGTCATGATCTATCTGGAGCGGCCCGATCTGTCGACCTCAGCGACGCCTCCGGAAGGACTGTCCCGGCGGTGACGGCTCCTGTCAGTCGAAGGATTGCTTCTCGAGCCGCCCGCGCTGCCCGCGCCATCCCGGAGTCGCCCAGTCTGAGACTCAGGACCTCAATTCCTTCCTGCAGGGCCACCACCTCCCGGTTCTGCTCGGCCAGACTTCGGAGCATGTCTCTGGCCCGCCTCTCGAATTCTCCATCCCGGGCGTCCTCGATGAACCGGGCCATCAGGCCGCCCTCGAGGGCCTCGGGTTGAATCAGCCATCGTGAATGTACGTCCAGGTATCGCCGGAGATCCTTCCGCTCCAGGTAGATCCGGGTCAGGGGATCGCCCCAGAAGGGATCGTAAACGTGGTCCTGCCGACTGCCGATCATGGAGTAGCACTGGGCCGCCCGTCGCTTCTCCCCCAGGCTGTAGAGGTACTCTCCGTACTCCGCCTTGAGTGCCTTGTCGCTCGGGAACGACTGCATCGCCGCCCTGTAGTAGGACTGGGCCTGCTGGTGCTGCTTCCATCGCCTGCGAAGTCTGGCCTGGAACGGGGAGTAGAGAGCATTACCCGTGGTGCGTAGATAGAAGAAGCTCATCAGGGAGCCGTTGTGCCGGTACTTCCGGACCAGAGTCGCCAGGTTGTCGCAGAGCTCCGGGTCCGATGGCTTGAAGTCCAGGGACAGGAGTCCATGATGGAGGGCCTCCAAGAACCGATCCGCTGCAGCGTGATGCCGGGAGCGGGCCAGATGCAGCCTGGCCTGGCCTTCGTCGGTGGGCCCCATCAACCCGCGGGCTTCGGTCTCCGGGAACGTACTGTCCGTCGACGAGAGTAGCAAGGTCTTCAGCAGGTCCCAGCGCCAGGCCAGAGGCTTCGGCGGTGAGGCGAGTGTCCCCTTTAAGAGCAATGAGGCGCTGGCGGCATGACCCAGGGCCAGCTCCGTCCGGGCCAGACTGACCTGGATCTCCGGCGCCGGGATGGGGTCGCTCGCGATCCAGTGGTTCAGCAGTGTTGCGAGCCGAGAGCGGGACTCCGAGGTCGTGGCCAGCCGCTCCAGAGTGCTCAGCAGGTATCGCAAATCAACCGGATTGGCTGGTGCCCTTGGGTGCAGATCGGCCAGCTCCGACAAGGTAGCCCCAGGTATGTTTCTCTGCTTTGCCAGCTGTCCATAGGCCTCGACCACGGACTGCTCTCCTGGATGCTCTTCCAGTCTCTCTGCTAGCAACTCCAGGGCCGCTGGCAGGTATCCCAGCTTGCTGGACAGATGGGCTGCGGCCACTGCTTGTTCCGGCAACTTCCCGGTCCGGGCCAGATCGAGGCGGCACCGCAGCGATCCCTCCATGTCTCCGGCACGCTCCAGTATGTCGGCGGCTCGGGTCAAGGGCTTGGCGCCGTGTGCAGTCGCCGCCAGCAGGATCGCCACGGCCCTGGCGCGGCTACTCTCGAGGGCGCCCAGTCGAACCAGCCCGTTGAGGGCCGCTGCCGGATCTCCAGGGTGGGACATCGCCCGGGATAGGTGATGCAGGGCAAACTCATCTCTGCGGTGCAAGATGGCCAGTGTTCCCAGGAGACCGTGAAGCTCCGCCAGATCGATACCGTCGGAGCCGCCGGCGGACCGGTTCGATTCGGCGATCTCGGCTCTTCGAGTCCAGGCCAGAGCGATGGGATCGAGCAACGGACCCAACTCGGAACCCAGACCACATCGATCCAGGAGCTCCGCCAGCCGGATGGCCAGGGGCAAGGGCATCCAGCAGGGAATGCCCGCCCCATCGCTGGAACCGGCCGTATCGGTGATCAGGTTGCAGTCGTTGGGGACAGGGGAGAGGGCACGCGACCAGAGTCCCAGGGTTCGGTGAGCTTCATGCAAGGCGCCGTCGATCTGACCCGCCAGGGCCAGGGCAACGGAACGGGCAGCGGCGGCGGCGGCCGAATCGGGATCCGACTCGACTCGCTTCTCAAGCCGGGCCAGCAACCGTTGGTAAGCATATCCCTCAGGAGGATTGCGTGGGGCCTTTTCATCTCGCCCCTCCAAGTAGCGCTCCAGGAGCACCAGATAGTCCCCACCTCGAGGGTCCAGGGGATTGGCGGCCACCAGAGGCTCCTCCAGCATCAGGCGCCAGGACGCGGGGCCCTCCGAGAGTTCCTCGAGCTCCGCCGAGTAGTCTCTGCCCTCCCGTCGCTTGACCAGGGCCAGGAGGGTGAGCACCCGACCCAGGCTCGCCTCAGGCAGGTGCCTCCTTCCCAGAGAGAGAAGATGTTTATAGACAGGCACCAGACCGGTCTCGTCGATCCGGGGAGAGGCAGCGACGAAGGCGATCAGGTCCCGCTGGGGATCCTCCTGGGCCGTGACGAGGGTGATGTGAGCGTCCAGCAGCTTCGCCGCCGAGGAGCCGACGCTGTTTGTCAGTTCCCGCGACGCTCGGGCACTGCCGGTCACGAGGGCGACTTCGGCTGCCTCCGTCGCCAGTCCACCATCGAAACCGAACTGCTCAAAACCTCTGCGTACGGTTCGCAGCACTTGCGGAAAAGCCAGCTCCCTCCGGTAGCGGCGGCACTCCCGAATCGTGGCCTGCGGACTGGGCCCTTTCTCGAGCAGCGGCTGGGCCCGGGAAGTGTCCGGTCCCGTGGGAGCCTCCGCCATCGAGGCCGGGCTGGAGGCGTCATCCTCGGGGCCGACCTCGGTGATTGCCGTCATCCGCATCTCGAGACCGTGTTGGGGGTCCTCCACATCTTCGGCGGCTGGGAGCCGGGAAGCCGATGCGGGAGCGGTCAGCAGCAGTGCCAGGGCGAGGGTCTTCATCGCGAGGAGAAGTTGCCCTGCTGGCGCCATCGACGGGATCTGCTCTGGGTCTGGTCTGAACATGGAGAAAATGGAGGCGAGTCGCTCTACCTACCATGGGAGATCATCGGAAGGGAGTGTCGTCATGGATTACGCCCCAAAATAGTCCAGTTTGCCACCCATACTGTACGACTCTGTGAACATCTCTCGGCGGGGGCCGGGCTACTGACGGTATCGAATGGCGCGATCGTAATCGTCGCCTCGATTGCAGTCGATGCATGTGGGCATGGGAGAGACAGTTTCGAAGGTGATCCGCAGGGGGATGAAGTCCCTTGCCCTGCTGGCGGCCTTGGCTGTCCCCCTGGACTTGTTCGCCGGGGCTGGACTGCTGGAGCGGGTCCGGCCGCCCTTCTATGCCGAGAGGATCGACCTTCATGTGGGCCCTGTCACCCTCATGACCCGGGCAGAGTTTATGGCGTCCTATTCTGAGGAGACCTTGCTGTATCTCCGGACTCGAGGCCTCCTGGACGGGTACGAGGGGACCGACCTGGACGCCGACCGGGTGGTGGATCGGCGCAGCGCCGCCTTCCTTCTGGGGCGCTTGATCCAGGACGTGGAGCAGACTCGAGGCAGGTTGTTCCCCGACGTGGAATCGGATCTCAGACACGTCCTGATGGAGCCTGAGATGTGGGGGCATCATCAGGTGGGCATGACCCTGAGAGCCGGACTGATGCATCCCTACAAGGTCTCGGACTGGTGGAGAAAGCCGATCACTCGATTCGAACTGGCCCGGATTTCCGCGAGAGCGGTTCAGGCCCTGTCGAGCAGATTGCGGGTGTTTCGATACTATCGGGGGGAGCCGGCGGCAGGTTACTGGGACTTGCACGCCTATCCAGGCGGCGTGTATCCCGGCCTGGCCCGGGCCCTTCGGACGGGGGTCATCCAGGGTGCCTCGGAGGGGACATTCGGCGGCCGCGATCTGATTCGAGGCCATGAGATGTCCCGGACCCTGAGGCGGCTATTACTGATCTCCCGAGCCTACGACCCGGCGGCCTGAAGACGCAGGAATTGGCCGCCGAGACTCGCAGGATCAGCCCTTCGGCGCGGGGAGCCGAATCAGCCAGCCATAGGCGATGGACCCCTGAGCGCGGCCGGAGACGGGGAAGACCGAAACGGTTCTCTGTTCCGTCCTCGCATCGCTGATCTTGACCGGAAAGATCGACTCCTCTTCAGTTTCAGCGCCCTTAATGCACCCCTCTCCCAGGAAGTCCGCCACGTTGCGGCCCACCAGTTCGGTCTCGTTGAGTCCGAAGAGGACAGTGGCCGCCGGATTGCCGAAGAAGAGGATGCCCGCCGGGTCCGAAAGCAGTAGCGGCTCAGACATCCTTCTTGCCGCCTGGATCATCATGGCGGCATCTTCCCAGGCTCCCTCGATTTCAGAGGCGTCCTCGAATGCCGCCAGTACGAAGCGGTCGCTCTGCTTGCGGCTGCTGACGCTGACCGTGCTGAGGCGGATCGGAACCTTCTCCCCATCAGGCGTGGTGACAGTCGTGGTGGTTCGATCGTGTCGCCGCCGGGATCGGGGCCCGGACTCGGGCAGAAGCTCCTGCAACTCCGTGTCATCGATGAAGCTGCTCAGGGGCGTGCCATGCTTGAGCTGTCGAGATCGATTGTATCGACGCTCGAAGGCAGGGTTCGCATAGAGAATGGTCGGCCCCTCTCCGAGGATGAGCAGGGCCGACGGGGCCAGGTCCAGCAGCCCGTTCATCAGCCTCCACTCGAGGTCCTCTGAGGAGCTCGCCTCTTCCGTGGGGTGGATGACCTCCAGGATGTAATCGGTGCCCGTCAGCGGGACGGCCCTTGCGTGGGAGGGCAATTCCTGGCCGCTGGAATGGACCTTGAGCCAGTCACCCTCCCAGGCTTTCCTCTCGTCGTTGATCGAGTGGTTGCGGGTGGACCGAACGTCTCCTGGTACGTAGAGCGAGTTGGTCAGCTCCACAGTCTGGCCGACGATGAACTCGCTCGACACGCCGAGGAGGCGCTCCGCCGAATCATTGATGGCGAGGACGATACCCTGGGAGTCGAACACCAAGGCGGGAGAGTCGACGGCAGCAACCACCGCGACGAGATCCTCCATCCCGGCGGGGGAATCGTCATTCGATTCGGTTCCGCTCACCCTGGGATCTTATCATGAGATACCTCAAAGCTCTCAACACGACCGAGAGGCGCCGGCCTGGTGGGGCCGCGCAAGAATAACTACGCAGTTTCGCATCCCAAATCGCGGAATCCTCGACGTAGCCCACTACGCCTCCGGTCCCGCTCGCTCGAACCAGCCGAATCTGACCCAAATCTGGGCGCGACTTCTGTGCATTTGTTCTTGCGCGGCCCCTTACTTGAAGGCCTTCCTGTATTCCTTGAGCACGAAGCCGATGTCGCGGGCCTTCATCTGCTTGGCCTCCGCGATGGCCAGGTCCGCCTTGGTCTGCTCGCCCACATAGATGTAGCCCAGGGCCAGATCTTGCCAGGCGTCGGGCACACCAGGGTTGTTCTCCAAGGATGAGCGAAGCTGCTTCACAGCCTCGCTATACTCCTTCTTGGCGAAGAACACAGCAGCGGCCTGGTGGAAGGAGTAAGCCTTGTCGAGCATCTCCTTGGTGGGCTCCTCTTCAGGGAAGTTCAGACCCAGGCCGGAGGAGGTGTCACTGCTGAGTCGGGCCAACTCCGCATCCAATTCCCTGGTGTCCGCCTTGAGCTCGGCTACCTTCTTGATCGCCATCTTTGCCTTGTCCAGATCGCCGGCCTGCATCAGAGCCATCGCCATATCGGCCCACAGGTCCGGAATGCCGGAGTTGATTCCGATGGACTCCCTGTAGTGGCGAACGGCCTCCAGGAACTTGCCGGCCTCCGCCGCCTTGATGCCCTTGTTGTGGAGCGCCTCGGCCTGTTTCAGTTGCTCAGCCGAGGGGACTGAGTCCAGGTAACTGATTCCCAGGTCGCCGTCCGCCGCCGTGCTCAAGTCTGCCAGCTCCTTCTCCAGCATGGAGACGTCTGCCTTCCGGAGTTTGGCCTGATTGAGGGCGTAGCCGGCCTTATCGAGCTTGTTGGCCCGAATGTAGGTCAAGGCCAGGTCGGCCCAAACACTGTTGGCACCGGAGTTCTTCTCCAGGGACTGTTTCAGCAGATCCTCAGCCTGAGCGTAGTCCTTGTTGTCGAATGCCTGGATAGCCTTGGTGTGTGCCGCTTCGGCCTCCTTGAGCTCCTCCGGGGTGGGTGCTCGCTCCGGCACGTCGATTCCGAGCCGGCTGCCGACGGTGGAGACCTTCTCGACTTCCTCTTCCAGGAACTTCGTGTCTCCTCCCATGAGCTTGACTTGGGCGATGGTGAGCTTGGCCTCTCTCCACTTGCGGGTGTGGATGTAGCAGAGGGCCATGTCGCTCCAGATGTCAGAGCTGTGAGGATTGTATTTCAATGCCTCCCGGAGCTTGGGCAGGGCCTGATCGTAGAGGCTGTCCTCCACGAGCTTGCTGGCTTCGCCGTGTGCCTTCTCGGCGGCAGCAAAGGCTTCCTTGGTGGGGACGGCGTCGGGGATGGCAATTCCGAGTTCCTTGGCCGGTCCTGGACCGCGCTTCGTGAGTTCGGTCCGAAGCTCGTCGACGCTGCCGCCTCTCTTGACCACCTGGGCCATGGCGATCTCCGCCAGGTCCATCTTCCCCAGGGTGATGTAGCAAAGGGCAAGATCACTCCAGTAGGTCTCGTTGTTGGGGGCTTGAGTGATGGCGCCCTTCAGGCGGACGATGGCCTGTTTGAACTCCCCTTCTCCCATGGCTTTCGAGGCGGCCACGTGCTCCACTTGGGCGGCCTGCTCGTCTTCCATGCTCACGTCCCTGTTGCTGAGCTTGATTCCCAGCTGCCAGATCTCCGAATTCGGCATGGCCGAGAGCTCCTTCTCCAGGCTAGCGACGTCGGCGCCTTCTCGGGTGCGAAGGTACTCCAGGCCGATTCTGGCCAGGCGAATCTCGTGAGCGTGAATGTAGTTCAGAACCAAGTCTTCCCAGGCGCCAACCGAGGAGGGCACCAGTTCGAGCGAATCGAGCAGTGTCTCGGCGGCCCGGTTGAACATCCCCAGCTGAAAGAGCCTCGTTGCCTCCGCGTGGAGAGCGTTGGCCTTGTTGCGCACTTCTTCCGTGGGCTCCTCGTCCAGTTCCCGGATACCGAATGGATGTCCCCCGGAGTCGAGGTTCTTGTACAGCTCGGTGACGTCAACGCCGAGCTCTTCGGCTTGTCGTGTGGCCTTGAAGGCAGTCCTGGAATCGCTGGTGTTGGAGAGGCAGATGGCCAGGTCTTCCCAGACGCCAGCGCTGTCGGGCATGAGCCTGAGGGAGGCTTTCAGCTTCTCCACGGCTTCATCGAACTTGGACTCACCCATGAGCTTGCCGGCAGCTGTGTGAGCCGCCAGGGCCTGGTCCAGCTCGGCCTTGGTTGGAGCCTCTTCCCGGGGCTTGATGCCCAGGACGTCGAGAATCGGCGGCACCGTGTCGCCCAACTGCTTCTCGATTTCACCTGAGTCGCCGCCAAGCTCCTTGATCTTGTCCATGCAATACCGGGCCATCTTGGTTTCGCCCAAGGCGACATAGCAGAGCCCCATGTCTTCCCAGCAATTCAGCAGTGATGGTGCGAGCTTGACGGCTTCGCCGTACTGCACCAGTGCCTTGCGATACTCGCCCTTTGCAAAGTGCTTGTTGCCCTCCATCTGGAGCTTCATCGACTTCACTCGCTGCTCGACCGTCATCTCCGGTCCGGGCGCTGCTTCGCCACCGGCCACCGGGGCCGCATCTGGAGTTTTCCCCGCCTCCTGTGCCAGTCCTGGGACACTGCAGAAGAGCATGAGAAGAATAGGAAGGGCCAGAACCAGCTTGTATGCGCGGCTCGACATGGAGGGCTCCTTTCGCCTGCCTGTGGAGGAATCAGTTCACACTAGAGGTCTCCCGGTCTCTCCGGCTCACCGGAGATTCCAGACCTCTCTCATACTGCCGGTTAGACAAGGGCGAGTCAAGAAAGGGGGTGGCCTCGGAGAGGACGTTGGCAAGGGGAGTTCACTCCGGGGAAACCTGGGTCGCCTCCGGGGGGGCTTTCGTGATATTAAACCGTAATTCCTGGCGTCCGTCCTTCGCAGTAAGGGTCCGCGCAAGAATAACCACGCAGTTTCTCATCCCATCTTCAGGCCATCTTCGGCCGCTCCTCAATCGCGGAATCCTCGACGTAGCCCACTGCGCCTCCGGTCCCGCTCGCTCGAACCAGCCGAATCTGACCCAAATCTGGGC
>JAJFLN010000359.1 GCA_021772705.1 Candidatus Cloacimonadota bacterium
CCTGGACCCGAACCCACCTGGCGAACCTGGGGGGTGGGGTGACCCCTGGGTTTTGGGGTCCTGTCGTGTGTCCCCGGATCCCCCGTTGCGGTCATACCGGGAGCCTCGTTTCATCCCTCACACTCAAACACCTCTTCTACGTCAGTTTCCGCCCCCCAGCAGACCTGCACCCAAACCCTCTTGACATGGACAGGGTGGGCTCCCGCGCCAGCCCTACTCGTTGATCAGTTCGTTCAGGACCGCGCCACCAAGACCGGCTCCCTTGAGTTCGTCGCTATCGGTGAGAATGCCGAGAGCTCCCAAGCCCAACGCCACGTTGCGCATCCGGACCTTCTGATTCCCGGTGCTGCTATCATGGCTGTTATCGCTGTCATGACCGTGCTTGCTGTGGCCGAGACCTCGATGGCCGTGGCCTTTTCGGTGCTTGAAATGGCCCTTGCCGATCCGGTGTCCCCTGGCCTTGCCTCGCCCGTTGCTGACAGCGATATCCGATGACGATCGGAACGAACTCACCGTGGCGGGCGTGCTTGCCGTGGGCCAGCGGTCGCCGGAAGCGACGACGGCCCAAGCAGGATCCGCGGCCAGAAACTTGCCCCGAATGTGGCTCGTCTTCGCGTGATTGGCGCCAACGTTGAAACGATAGACCTTGATCTTGCCTGTTTGAGAATCCATCAGCTTCAGCTCGTGACTACCATGGGTAATCGCTCTGACCCGAATTGGAGTCTCCCCGATCAATTCTCCGTCAAGGTAGACGCTCGAGGTCGAGTTTGCCGTAACGTCGAGCACGCCATCGGCCCGGACTGGCACGGCCACTGCGGTGGCGAGAACTGCTGCGAGCAAGATGTTCCTGTACATGAGTATGCCTTCCTGTGGTTGATTCTCGTGACTGAGCCCCGAGACCGATCACCGGTCTCGAGATAGGCTTCGTTGTCGTTGCGGACTGATAAAGCAAGACAGATGCCAATATCGTGATCGAGCTGGCCCCATGGGGGTCCGCACGTTGCCAGGTGTGGCACGCAACTTGATCAGGGAGGCAACGCATCAGGAATGCCGAGTCCGGCAACAAGTAATCGCCTTCCGGTCTGTATCGGAGCGTGAACTGGGCCGCCCGGGACTCCCCTCCCGGGCGGCCTTCTCGTGTGCCTGGGCGCCTCTTCGAGCCAGGCCGAGAAGAACAGCAGAGTCCCCAGCTGGCGCTCTTCCAGCGGTAGGTGGCGCGTTAGTATCAATCCGTTGGAACCGGCTCGAACATCTCGTCGAGGCGCTGATTCGTGCTCGGCTCGATGTGGACCGGCTGTCCCGAGAGTATCCCCGTGACGCTGCGGAAGGGGGCGCCGATCTGCATTCCGCCGGAGTCGATGGCGAACTCGCGGATCTGCTTGTCGTGGTTTGAGCCGCGCATCTTCAGCACGGCGATACCGCGATGCATCTCTCCCTGCATCTCCACGTACCGCAGGAGGACGATCGAATCGGTTATGGAGGAGATGTGCGCCTCAGTTACCGAAGATCCGCCCATCAAGGAGGGGGTGGTCGAAGTGAGTAGCGCGGCGACCTCTTCGTGCTTGACGAACGACGTGAGAGCGATGACGAACTCGCGAAAGCCCTTGAGCGTGGAGATCCTGGCAAGTGCCGACAGGCTGTCGACGGCGATACGGTCCGGCCGGTACTCCGAGATGAGGCGCTTGATATGCAAGAGGTGGTCTTCCAGGGAAGCGGACTCGGGATACTCGCAGATGACTTTCAGCAGGCCGGAGCGCTCCATTTCGGCGAAATCGGCCCCCCATCCCTTGGCGTTGCGGAAGAGCTGCTGGCGACTCTCTTCGAGGGCGAACAGCAGACACTTCTCGCCACGCTGTGCGCCGCCGCCCAGAAACTCCGTGACCATCAAGGTCTTACCCGTGCCCGTCGCTCCGGAAACGAGGACGACCGAATCGCGGAAGAAGCCGCCACCACACATCTGATCCAGCCCGTCGTTTCCCGATTCCATTCGGGTGCTCGACGAGCGCTGCCGCAGCTCGATCGCCGAAAGCGGGATGATGACGACTCCTTCGTCACAGCTGATGGTGAAGGGAAACTCGCCCTTGCGGTGGTTCGTCCCCCGGTACTTCAAGATCTCCACGGTCCGCCGCCGGGCCTCTTCTTCCAGCACGTTTCGGAAGATCACGACGTTGTCGGCGACGAACTCCTCGATCCCGAACCTCGATATCGGCCCGTGGTCTCCCCCCCGTTCGGCGGTCAGGATCGGCGTCACGCCAAGCTCCCGCAGGGCCCGGCCAATGCGGAACAGCTCATGCCGCACTGCGGCGCTGTCGGCGAAACGATTGAGCACAGCACCTATCGAATCGATGGCCAGACGGGTCGCTGAGATTCTCCCCAGGGCGTGCTCGATGCGCGCTATCAGCGCCCCAAAATCGAAGTGGCGCAAGACGTTCGTCTCGTGTAGCGGATCGGGAGAGGCATCGACGAAGAGCCACTTGCCATCGGCCTCCCAGCGACGGATGTCCCAGCCGAAGCTGGCCATGTTCTTTCGGATGTCGTCGGGTGTCTCCTCGAAAGTCACGAAGACTCCCGATTCATCGAACTGTTCGATTCCAGCCGCCAGATACTGGCAAGCGAAGACCGTCTTGGCGCTACCCGCGGTTCCCGAAATCAGCGTCAGCCGATTCACGGGAACCCCTCCCATCGATACGTGATCGAACCCCGGGATGCCTGTCTCGATCTTCCTGATATCCTCTTCGACCTGTTCACTCATCGCTGTTCTCCCATCGAATGGACCGTCGCCCCATCCCATTGGTGATCCCGAGTGCCTCCAGGATGTGCTCCCGGGTTTCCATAACGCCTACAGTCCGGCGCTCCGGCACTGGCTCGATCTTCAGCAGCGTCGGCGTCGCCACCACCTTTGCCAGCTCAGCCTGCTCCGGGTACTCGAGGACATCGATGATCTCGATCTGGTACTCATCATCCTCCCCCCGCAGCTCCTCATAGCAACACTCCTGGAGGCCAGCGATGGCGGTCCTGGAACGGACGGTATCGCCGGCCACGAAAAGCTTCAACACGTATGATGGCATCAGACTTCTCCTCGCTCATTACGAAATGGGCTGGCCATTCGCCTCCTGCGGAGACGAAGACGGCCTCAGACGGCGGCCGCCCATCCAGTGTGCCCGGTAAACATTGACAATCAGTCCCATTAACTCCAGCAGGAGGTAGCGGCTCTCCCGGACCAGAGCGCCCGTGCGCTTGTCCGTTGCCGATTCGGGACTCTCCTCGAGCATCGCCCGATGAACGTCCATGACGTCTCTGGCGCTTGCTCCGATCCCGACCAGCCGAGTCGCTAGAGAGCGAAGCTTGGTGGTCGCCTTACCGTCCACCCGGTATCGCCGCTCATGCCACG
>JAJFLN010000360.1 GCA_021772705.1 Candidatus Cloacimonadota bacterium
TCCACCGTGCGGAACTGGACGGCCGTGAACCCACCCGCCTCTCCCTCCTCTCGCTCCGATCACGCAGTTGCGTACGACTCGGAGAGGCATCGGGTTGTGCTCTTCGGTGGCGCAGCTGGAACCACCGACCTGGGGGATACCTGGGAGTGGGACGGATCGAGCTGGTCTCAGGTGAGCCCGGCAACAACCCCGCCTCCAAGGCACGGGCACTCCATGAGCTACGATCCGATTCGCAAGCAGGTCGTCCTCTTCGGTGGCTCCGGAGATACGGACCTCGCCGATACTTGGGCTTGGAACGGCCTGGACTGGATCGAGCTCAGTCCAGCCTCCGGTCCGGACGGCCGTGTCCATTCGGCGATGGCTTTCTTCCCTTCGCGCGGACAGGTTCTCCTCTATGGTGGAGCTTCAGCCTCGGCAAAGCAGGATTTCTGGGAGTTCGACGGAACCTCCTGGTCCCTCATTGCCGAGACGAATGAGCCGGGCCTGCGAGAGGGGGCCACGTTGGTTAGTGACCCGGAGCGATCCAGGCTCATCCTGCGTGGCGCCGCACTGGACCCGAACACAAACTTGCCTCTGCCAGCCACTTGGGAATGGGATGGCACAAGTTGGACGCAGGCAACCCCCTTCTCCGAGAAGGCGCAGCCATTGAAACGTGAGGCCATGGTCTTCAATCCGGTGCGGAGACGTACTTTCGTCTGGGGAGACGTCAACGACAACCTGAGGGGGGTGGAGTGGAACGGCACCCAGTGGTTCACTCTGAATTCTACCACACAGCCTTCGAAGCGTCGTCGCCATGCGATGGCATTCGATGTCTTCCGGGGCGAGGTCGTCTTGTTCGGAGGTACCGACGGAACCGATGACTTCAGAGACACCTGGGTGCTGCCGTCAAACCTGGCCCCCGCTCCCAGCCTGAAGACGGGCACGTTGGCTGTGGCAGGCAACCGCAAGACCTTGGCAGCCGAGGTCGTTACACAGGAAATCCAGAGAGCTGATGGCAGCGCGGCTTCAGTGCCCGATCCCGCAGAGTTCGGTTGGGCTCAGCTCATCAGTAGTGCTCCGACCCTTGCGCTCACCGGAACAACGACATCGCAGCTGTCGTTTACAGCGACGGAACCGGGTACCTATGGGTTCTCCCTAAGTGTGTCGGACACCTTCACCCCTCCCAGTGCGCTCTCCTTTACCGTTTCGGTTCTGGCCACCAATTCCCCTCTGGCCCAGGAACAGCTGCCGTGGGAGCAACGTCAGCCCGCCACGAATCCCTCCCCCAGGTACTCGATGTCCGCCGCTTTCGACGGCCGGCGAGGACGTGGAGTCCTGTTCGGGGGAACACCGGTCTCTGGATCGACAGGAGATACCTGGGAGTGGGATGGATCGAACTGGAGCAGACGGAGCGCTCTCTTGCTGGACCCCCCCGGTCGCATCAACCATGCCATGGCCTATGACGAGGCTCGCGGCCAGGTCGTGATGTTCGGTGGCAGCGTCGACTCCGGCAGTCCGCAAGACACCTGGTTTTTCGATGGTCAGCAATGGAACCTTCGCGTTGCGTCCGGGTCGGATCCGAGTGCTCGAGACTTTCCCGCCATGGCCTACGACGCGGACCGCCAAGTCGTCGTGATGTATGGCGGAGGAGAGAGCACAATTGCAGAGACCTGGGAGTGGAACGGGTCAAGTTGGCAGGAGCGATTCACAACGTCCCACCCGTTCTCCGGGCAGACCTGGCGTCAGGCTGGGATGGCCTATGACCGAAAGCGGGGCGTCAGCGTTCTCGTGGGGGGGAGGCCGAACACACTCACATGGGAGTGGAACGGCAGCCAGTGGACTGAGAGAACGCCAGCAAATTCACCACCCGCACGAAGCCACCCTCGGTTGGCGTACGACACAAAGCGTGGGAAGATAGTTCTCTTTGGAGGAGGAGGGCTGTCGGACACCTGGACTTGGGATGGTCAGGACTGGATCGAGATAGCTGCCACCAGCAATGTTCCCGGCCGGACATGGCATTCCATGTTCTATGACGAGACGAGAGAGGCAATGGTTGTCTTCGGTGGCCAGTGGCAAGGAACCACCTTTGGAGACACTCTGACACTTCCCTCGGGTGGCCCCACGTTGCCAACCGTCTTGAGTCGGCCGCTCGTAGACCTGTCCGCCACAACCTCGACCGTGCGGGTCTTCGAGACGCTGACGCTCGACGCCTCCAGGTCCAAGGATGCGTCCAGTCCGGCGACAGGCTTGATCTACCGGTGGGATCTGGATGGAGATTCCGTGTTTGACTCCGAGGCCACGACCGCTGTTGTGGCATCCAAGGCCTTCGATGAGGTGGGTGTTCACACCTTCACGGTGGAGGCAACGGCTCCCGACGGCGAGCGGGATGTCGCCTCCAAGTCCCTCTTCGTAATTGATCCGGGGCCTCGGGTTCCCGGTCTCCTGCAGCCCCTCAATCTTTCAGGCGAAGAACCCTTGGGGGTAAATCTGAAGTGGACCGATGCCCGGCGATATCCGGAGGCGCGTGTCGCCTACGACGTGGCACTGGGGACACGCCTTCCACCGCCCCTGGTCTCCATAGGACAGCCTCAGCCCGAGTACACTCCTGATGCCCTGGCCCCTCGGTCGACCTACTACTGGCAGGTCACGGCGAAGACCCCCTCCGGTGCGACGGCGCGCAGTCCCATCTGGCGATTCGCGACGGGACAACCCCCTCAGATCTTCGTCCAGCCCAGGAGTCACACAGCCTCGCAGGGAGGCTCGACGAGCTTCAGCATCTCGGCACTGGGCTCCACACCGCTCTCGTTTGAGTGGCTCCGCGATGGTGTCCCAGTGGACAGTGGCATGACTTCGAAGTCGCCGATGGCTTCAACCCTATCTCTCTCCGCGTTGAACGATTTGAATGCCGGCAGCTACACAGTCGTCGTAACCAATGCCGTCGGCAAGACAACAAGTCGCACCGCAACCTTGCAGCTGGAGGCGCCGGTCGTCCCAAAGGATGTCACGGATGTCACGGTCGTGCCCGCAGGAGCTACCCTCGTCTCTCGCTGGACATTACCCACGGATCAACCGCTTCTGGGAGTGAAGGTCTTGCGCAAGACAGGCAGTCCACCCTCCGACGCCAGTGACGGCATCACGGTCTTCGATGCCTTTGGTGCGACATTCACTGATACGAACATCGTTCCCGGCACCACATACTTCTATCGCGTCTCTACCGTCGACTTCAACGAACGCCTCAGCCAGGGGGTGACGGTGGCAGCCACGGCCAACACATCGCCAGTTGCCGACGCTGGCCCGGACCAGTTGGTGAATGTCAAGACTCAGTCAGCCCTTTCAGCGGCTGGTTCCTCCGATGCTGATGGAGACACTCTCACCTTCTCGTGGACTCGTGCCGGCGGCACAGGTCCCTCCGTTACGCTGATCGGCGCAAGCTCAGCCACTCCGAAATTCACGCCATCGGTTGCCGGCACCTACACATTCGCGGTGACCGTCAACGATGGACGCGGAAGTACAGCACGGGACTCGGTCACGGTCACGGCGAACACCCCGCCACTCGCTGATGCGGGCGCGGACCAAATGGTCAACGTCAACACCAGGGCAACCCTTGCGGCGTCAGGTTCCTCCGATGCCGATGGGGACAGCTTCAACTTCTCGTGGACCCGCACCGGAGGCACAGGTCCATCGGTCACGCTGTTCGGCGCAGGCTCGGCTACCCCCAGCTTCACCCCAGCAGTTGCCGGCACCTACACCTTCACGGTGACCGTCAATGACAATCGCGGGGGGACGGACCAGGATACGGTGACAATCACAGCCAACACGCCGCCAACGGCGGACGCCGGCCCTGATCGCCTTCTAAACGTCGGCAAGCTCGTTGCTCTCAAGGCCACGGCCTCTGACACCGATGGCGACACCTTGACGT
>JAJFLN010000037.1 GCA_021772705.1 Candidatus Cloacimonadota bacterium
TCCGTCGACGAGGGCAAGAAGATCAACTGGCGAGACGGAATCGAGGCCTTCTGGACGCTGTTCAAGTATCGGTTTGTGAATTAGGACTTCGGACCTCGGACCTCAGGCCTCGGGCTACGGGTGACGGGGGCTGGGTTTGGCTCTTGGCCTTTGGGACAGATGGCCGCGAGAGGACATGGGCTTCCCTTGTTCACAAACAAGTGATCTCTCACCCTCCCGGTCTTTCCCGTAGCCCGTAGCCCGTAGCCCGAAGCACGTAGCCCGTAGCCCGTAGCCCGTGGCCCGCCACTCCCGGGTTGACGATCTCCGAATCGTTCCTATAATTATGGCCGAATCCAGGTGGGCAGCCGAGGTACGGTTCCAGCCTGGATCGGGACGGAGCCATCCCTGCTGGGATGCAAGAACATGCGATTTATCAAGTCCAGAACAAGTGTTTCAGCGATTACTGCTTTCCTGGTGGTCGCCTTTGCCATCCCCGCAATGCTGTCGGCAGCCGGCGAAGGGCCCAGGCCCAAGAGTCGTCTTGGCGACGCATTCCGCAGCTTCTTCGGTCTCTCGAAGGAAGATGTGGAGAAGTTCGAGTTCTCCAAGAAGTACGTCAACTCGACCTTCGTCTGGAAGATGCGACGGTCGAAGCCGGAGGTCCTGCTTCTCCTGAGACAGAGGGCGAACTTCGTACTTCAGAACAGCCCCGACGCTCTGTCGGAGTTCAATGCCAAGCTGATCATCGGCATCACCGATGAGATGGGGATCGGGGATGGGGACAGTCCACCGGAAGATCCACCGCCGGAAGATCCACCCGAGGAGCCGCCGGCAGACGAGCCCCCGGCGCCGGAAGGACCGACCATGGTGGTCCCGGGTCAGCCGGATCAGTCGCCTCTGGTACTCCGGGTGGAAGGCAAGCTTCAGCCAGCCATGCCCCTGGGGCGTCCCCTTCCGAGAGCCCAGGCCATGGTGTTTCGTGCCTGGGTCCAGGCGGGAGCCACGGAGGAGATGTACCGCCGCACCGTCAGACCTGTGGTCAAGGCCGCCTGCGTGTTCTGCCACACCCGCAAGACTGCCGGAGGTAACCTGAGTCTTCAGTACTGGCCAGACATCGCCGGCCGCATCGCGGCACCGAAGTCCCATTCGGGCAAGTAGACCGCCTGCCCGGAAAAGTTGGATCTGGCAGCGGCAAGGGCCTTCAGGGCTGGCTTCAGTCTCTGTGTCTCCGGTTCTCTGTTCCCTGCCCCTCCGTTCGTGCTAAGGTGGATGGACTGCTCCGTGCAGGGCCTCGATTCCTGGAGCCAGGCAGTCCACATTTGGTTTGAAGCCGGACTATCGGGAAGTGTATAATTCCCGCGCCTTTCTCGGGGGGCAACAGGCAAGAATCTCAAGCGAATATTAGAGAACTCTATGGATTTCGAAAGCAAGGTGGACTTCATGTCTCAGGAGAAGATGTTCGAATTCGACGCCGTGGAGCAGGTGGCGGATATCAAGGTCGTCGGAGTGGGTGGCGGTGGCTCCAACGCCGTCAACCGGATGATCGAGGCCGGTCTGCCGGGAGTCGAGTTCATTGCCACCAACACCGACGCCCAAGCGCTGGTCATCTCCGATGCGAAGATCCGCATCCAGATCGGTGACAAGCTGACCAAGGGCCTCGGCGCCGGAGCCAATCACGAGGTTGGCAAGAAGGCCGCCGATGAGGATCGGGACAAGATCGCCGAAGCCATCAATGGCGCCGACATGGTCTTCATCACCGCAGGTATGGGTGGAGGCACCGGTACCGGCGCGAGCCCGGTCATCGCCGAGGTCGCCAAGGAGCTCGGAGCCCTCACGGTAGCCGTGGTGACCAAGCCCTTCAGCTTCGAGGGCCGGAAGCGCATGGCCACCGCCGAGATCGGCATCAAGAACCTGAGGGAGAAGGTCGACAGCCTCATCATCATCCCCAATGATCGACTGCTTCAGGTCGCCGACAGCGACACCTCCATCTTGGAAGGCTTCAAGAAGGCCGACGACGTGCTGCGTCAGGGCGTTCAGGGCATCACAGACCTGATCACCGTCCCGGGTCTGATCAACCTGGACTTCGCCGACGTGAAGACCATCATGGCCGGCAGCGGTTCCGCCCTGATGGGAATCGGACGAGCCAACGGCGAAAACCGAGCCGTCCACGCCGCCCAGGAAGCCATCTCGAGCCCCCTGCTGGAAGCCACCATCAGCGGCGCCACGGGACTCTTGATCAACATCACCGGCGGTCCCAATCTGGGAATCCTGGAGGTCAACCAGGCCAGCGAGATCATCGCCGAGGCTGCGGATCCCGATGCGGAGATCATATTCGGTACCGCCATCAACCAGGACATGAAGGACGAGATCAAGGTCGTCGTCATCGCCACGGGCTTCAACAAGGAGCGCGAGTTCGGCGGTGGCCGCCAGATCCGCAGCGTCACCCCTGCAGCAGGTCTCTCAGACTCCCCCTCAGGCTACAGCGGCGGCGGAAACCACTCCGGCGGGAACAACTCGAACGGCAATCCCGCCCAGGTCCACTCCATCCGGCCCGCTCAGGCGGATCAGATGAAGCCGGCCACCATGGCCAGCCCCACCAGCGACGACTTGGACATTCCAAGCTTCCTCCGAAAGCGACGCTGAGAGCCCTCGAAGTCCTTTCAAACCCGACCTACAGAAGCCCGGAGCCAGCCTCCGGGCTTCGCTCATTCCAGCCCAGGCCCCGGGAGAACGTCACTCAGCGAATGGCTTCAACTTCGATGACGCAGAAGTTTACACAGAGTTCGCGGAGGTCTCGGAGGCACGGAGTTTTTCTTTTCGAGGAGCCTGCACTGGATACGTTCAGTCCAGTACAGATTCGATCGCCCACGGACTCTTCTCGGCTCAACATCACCCCGGCCCCCAAAGAGACCATCTGTGAACTCTGTGACCTCCGTGACCTCCGTGGCCTCCGTGACCCTCAAAGGAGGCCGCGGCCCCCTGCCTGACGTACTCCCCGGCTCCCGGCTCCGTCAGGGTCCGGGCTCGCCGTCGGCGGGGGGTTCTCGCTTCACCGGTCTTCCCTCACGATCTCTCCCCCGAAGGGCGAACCACCGGCGTACCATCTTGTCCAGCAGGTCGAGCATGAATGCATACTTCTCGAATCGATCCTCCGACTGAGCCAGCAGGACCGCCGCGGCCTCGACGGTGGAGAAGTGACCCGGATCGACCTGGCGGCGCATGCTGTAAGCCGACAGTCTGTCATCTCTCACGGCCACCACGGGGAGACTCCTGAGCCACTCCCGCCGTCGACGCATCCGTCTGGCCTGGCGCCATGAAGCATCAATCATCACGAAGGTCGGAGGATTCGTGGTGGACCAGGCTCCCTTCTGTCTGGCTTCCACGACACTCCGGGCACCCTGATCAGGAAAGACCAGGAATACGGGCCCTTCGCTGGTCTCGATTCGCCTCCTCAACTCTGCTTCTTGCACGGCGTCATCCTTCATGAAGATCGCCGTCCCCGAGACGGAGCTCGCCACGAGACCCACGGTCCCCGAGGGCCGGCCCACCTCCGCGGGGTGCTGCAGAATGAAGAGTCTCGCCAGGGGGATCACGGGCACGATCTCGGCGCAGAGGCAGATCCGGAAGTGGAGTCTGCAGTTCTCGCAGAGACGCTCGCAGTGGGTGCGGCTCACCTCGTTGCAACCCCAGGGGCGATCATGGACTCTCGGTGCTGATCAGGGTGTCAGCCACGGAACCGAGGAACCGAGTCCCTTCCGTCGCGACACCGGCTGCGGCCCCCACGGCCCTGACGGCGGCGGATCGAGCGCGAGTCGCTTCCTCGGATCGAATCAGCTCTGCCGCCTTTCCTGCAGCCTCCTTCACAGAAGGGCTCGATGAACTCTGAGCCATGGACTCCAGGGCTCCGGCGCAGGCCGTCTGGATGGCCGGATCATCCAGCCCCTCCCGCAGAGCCGTGACAGCCTCCTCCGTGTTGGAGCTGGCCAGTATCCGAGCCATGTGCCTCTTCATCATCGGGTCCGTCTCGGAGCGAAACTGCTTCAACACCGCATCCAGGACCTCCGGCGCCCGGTCGGCCCACTGGCCGGACTCGCCCACGGCCTCGAG
>JAJFLN010000361.1 GCA_021772705.1 Candidatus Cloacimonadota bacterium
CGCGGCCGCGCGCCGCGGGGAGGCGCCCCTTGTACCCCGCTGGGTTGACCCCGTCGGTGCCGACTTGCCGGTGGGGCGGCGGTGCGCCCCCCACCGCTGCGAGCTCCGGAGCGCCCTCGCATTACGCGCGACGGGGCGAAGCTCATCAGGCTGTGGGAGCTGTGGTTAGGTCGCTCGGGGCCCGTGGCCCCGGGCGAGCTATCCAAGCGGTGTGGGAATACCCGCCCGTGGCGGGTTTTCCACGCCGCGGCAGCTTCCACGGCACGTACCGCTACGCCACTCGAAGCGCCGGCACCGAAGCGCGGGCCGGCTTGTCCGAGGACTCCCGCCCGGTCTGGCTAATTTCGCGTTCGCCTGCGGGGACCGAGGGTGCGCTCGAGCGCACCCGAGAGCGAGGCCAACGAGCCCGAGCGCGTCCCCGTCTGGCGCAACGCCAAATTAGACAGCCGAGCTGTGACGCCCGCGTCAAGCGAATGGCCACGGCGGCCCCGGACTCGCCTCGCGCTCACGAGTGACCGACCAGGTACCGCCGCCTCCTTTTCGCTGCTGGCGGTTCAGCTGCTGCAGCTCAAGCCTTGAGCAGCTAAAGAAGAAGCTCGGCGCGACGGCAGCGACCCCAGCATCAGGCGGCGGCATCGCGAAGTTTGATGGCCAAGGCCTCGTCGGCCCGCCGCAGCTCCGCCTCCGACCAGGTCAACTCCCCGCAGCTGTTGCACCGATCCGGCATCAAGCCGTCGACCCGGAACCGCTTGCCCTCGACCTTGTAAGTCCGGGACACGATGACGCGCTCCACGTGCCCCTGGCCGCAGGCCGGACACCGGGTCTCACCGGCGCTTGCTTCGCTGCGCCTTCTCTTTGCGATGTGGATGGATTGTGACGACATACCAGCACGGCTCCCCTCGATAATATACCCACTTTCCCGTCATGTAGAGCTCTCGTCCCGAAGTGTCACGACCGACGGCCGAGTCCTTCCAGCCGTCGATGGCAACGCCCAGCTCGTCGGCCTCGCGTTTCCAGGTTCCAGCTGACCCGGCGACGGCGATCACGTCGTCCCATCCCAGGCCGAACTCGTCCCGGGAGTCGGCGGCATGACTGGACCACTGGCCCTCCCGAGCTTCGATCCTCTCCAGGACCTCTGGGGCAAGATCACCCATCGCGCCACCGATGTCTTGGTCTCTTCACGGCAGAGAGCTACGCCGAAGCGAGACGCTTGGCTTCGTGGCGGAGGATGAGGCTGTCGAGGACGGCTTGAATGAATTTCTTCTCCTCCGGATCGAACTGGGCGATCCGCTCGAACTGAAACCGCAAGGCCTCGTCGGGCCCCCGCTCCTGTTCATCGAAGACCAGGTGTGCCTGGGTCCGACTCTCAGGCAGCTACTCGACGCATCGAGTACGATTCTCCCAAAAGGACCTCCGTGAGCTCTGCGAGCTCTGTGGGCGACCTGTAACTTCCCGAGTCATCGCAGCAGAAGCCACCCCCTGCATGACATGCACCCTTCCCCCCTTCCCCCCTGGCCCTGCCCCCAGGGCTCCCTGCTGGGACAGATTTAGTCCCTGGCCGGACCGCAGCAGCGCCCCGAATACTACTTTGACGATCCCCTGGAATGGCTCCCCCTCCTCGTTGACTCCCAACTTGGCCTGGAGTATCGTGTCACTTCCCCTTCTCGTCCCATCCAGCCTGCATTCATGAGCAACGACAACCCACCTCTGTACAGCATGACCGGCTTCGGAAGAAGCCATTCCGATTGGGAAAGCCATCGGGTCACCGTCGAGTTGACCAGCGTCAACAGCAAGTTCCTCGACGTCAGCTTTCACGCCCCACCTGGCCTGGGCCATCTGGAGGCCATGACCCGGAAGCGGCTTGGAAAGGTTCTGCAGCGGGGGAAAGTTCGGTGTGTGATACGGTTCGCCACGGGAGGCAGCGGCGAGGGTCAGCTCTCCCTGAACGAACAGGTGTTGCGGGAATACCTACGGCTCTACAACGAGATCAAGTCCCGTTACGGCCTGGAGGGGACCCTGACGGCGGAGGGTCTTCTGTTCTCCCCCGATGTGCTGTCGGTGGCGGAGATATCCACCGATGACGGGTACTTCACGGAGTGGCTCGACAAGCTGATCGGAAGGGCCATCGACGAGCTGCTTCGAATGCGATCCGAGGAGGGTGAGGAACTCCGGCGAGACTTGCAGGATCGTACCCGGGCCATGGATGAATTGACGGCCAGGATCCGCGAGATGGCGCCGGGAGTGAAGGTCTCGCTACGACAGAAGTTGAGTGATCGGTTGGCCGAGCTTGACGAGAAGATTGACCTGACGAAGGACCGGCTCGCCACAGAGGTAGTCCTGCTGGCGGAGCGGGCGGATATCACCGAAGAGCTAGTCCGGCTGGCCAGTCACCTGAAGCAATTCCTCTCGGCCTTGACGGCGGGAGGACCCATCGGTCGTAAGCTGGACTTCCTCAGTCAGGAGATCAACCGAGAGGTCAACACTATCGGGTCCAAGGCGTCGGACCTGGAGATCGGCAGCCTGGTCGTCACGTTCAAGGAGGAGCTGGCCCGTACACGGGAGCAGCTTCAGAATGTCGAGTAGCTGCCCCGCGACGACAATGCTGAAAGAGACGAATCTACTCCTGGTCATTTCCGGTCCTTCCGGGGCGGGAAAGTCGACTCTCTGCGACCGGTTTGTGACCGACGTCGGAGGAGCCGAGAACGTGGTCACCGCCACAACCCGGCCTCGGAGGAAGAACGAAGTCGACGGTCGCGACTACTACTTCCTCGATGCTGCCGAGTTTCAGCGACGCATCGACGCCGACGAGTTTCTGGAGTACGCGGAGGTTCACGGCAATTTCTATGGCTCCCCCCTCGAAGAGGTCCGGCGACTGATGGGCGAGGGCAAGGACGTGATCCTCGAGATTGACGTCCAGGGCGGACTTCAGGTTCGCAAGAGATACGCTGAGGTCCTGCTCGTCTACGTGACCCCATCGGACCTGGACGTCCTGCGCCGCCGCCTCGAGACCCGGGGGACAGAGTCTCAGAAGGCCATCGAAGGCCGGATCGCTCACGCCCGGCACGAACTACAGAAGATCGGTTACTACGACTACGTTCTCATCAACGACGACCTGGGCGAGGCCATCGAAGGGCTGCGGCATCTGGTCCAGTCCGAGAAGAGGCGGGTCGCCCGATATGACAGTGATTCCCTGGTTCGATCCTTCATGGATAGGGCCACAGAGCTCGATGTGTTAGAATAACGTCCCCGAATCAACACCCTGCAGTTTTCAGGAGGAATCAGTGCTGACTTTCGATTTCGACAAGATCAACAAGCAGATCCCGAACCGATTTCACATGGTCCTGGCCATCGTGGACCGTGTCCGCTCCCTGAAGCGCGGCATCGAGCCCAAGGTGGAGAAGCGCAAGCGCGACCTCATCACTGTCGCCATCGAGGAATTCGAGAAGGGAAAGGTCGAGTTCCTGCAACAGGACAGCTACGTCTCCCCCGTCATCGAAATGATGAAGGAGCGAGAGAAGGAGCGAAAGCGTGGAGTCCCCCGTTCCAGCGGCGCATTCGAGGCCGACGCCGATGGAGACGAGGCCACGGATCTAGAGGCCGAGTTGGACACCGATGCCGATTCCGATTCGGACTCCGAGAGCTAAGGGCAATGCCCATGAATGAGTGGAAGGAATGTTTGAAAACTAGGGCTCTGCCCTCGAACTCCCGCCAGAGGCCATTGGCCCCTGGACCCGGATGAACAGGTCAAGGTTTCGTGTGTCATTTACGTGTTCATCAGCACTCTCAGTCGCACCAGTCCCATTGGGGGTTTGGGGGAGCTGGCTCCCCCAACGGGGTGTGGGGCTGAGCCCCACTACAACAAAATCCGTCTTATCTCACCGGTATTGGAGCTAAGAGGCCGCGCAGGAATAAATGCGCGGAAGTCGTGCCCAGATTTGGATCCGGTTCAGCTGGTTCGAGCGGGCGGGCCGGAGCAGTTCCTTCCAGGGCCTGGAACGATGGTCGCATCAGTTGCTTCAGCCAGGAGGCCCCATCATCTGAACTGTGATGGGGTCTTCTCTGTTGTCCCGCTGGTAGAGCTCGACTCAGCCCGCCTCACTTCCCGCCCTCCTACCGGTCTCCACAAGCCATGCGTCTGGCCGACATTGCTGTAGCCCGTCCTCTGCCGGGCCCCCTGACCTACGAAGTACCCGAAGAGTTCCGCGCCGCTCTGGCGGAGGGCTCCCGGGTCGTCGTTCCCCTCGGCGGGGGGGCCGTGGAGGGGATCGTCCTCGCCCAGCGAGATGGCGATTGCCCCGATGGCGTGAAGCTGCGCCGGATCCGGCAACTGCTGGGGGACAGACCTGAACTGACGCCGGACCTGATCGCCCTAGGACGGTGGATCGCCGGCCACTATATCTGCTCCATCGGTGAGGCCCTGTCCGCCATGGTCCACCCCCACGCCCCCCCCAGGCGGACCGTGCTCTATGAGCTGATCGAAGGGGCCCAGGAACCCAGGGGACCGAGACAGCGGGAGATCTTCAAGTGGCTGGAGGCGCAAGAGGGGCCAGTCAGTCTCGACGGGATTCGTCAGGCTCTGGGGGAAGTTTCGGCCATCCTGCGGCCCTTGGTGGCCAAGGGGATTCTGCGCAAGTCGGACCGGGAGCCGGCACCGGTCGAGCCGGAGGCAACGGAGCTGGAGCTGGACCCCCAGCTGACCCCGGAGCAGTCGGAAGTCCGGGACTCCATCGCGGCTTCGATGGACCGGCGAGAGGCCGAAGTTCACGTGATCCATGGCGTGACGGGGAGTGGAAAGTCCGAAATCTATCTTCAACTCGTCCGCCGCGGCCTGGAGCATGGAACCGGGGCGATCTTCCTGGTCCCGGAGATCAGCTTGACGGTCCCCATGATCGAGCTGTTCCGGAAGAGATTCGGCCCCGACATGGCCCTGTTCCATTCTTCCCTGACACCCTCCGAGAGGCACCGGGAGTGGAGCCGCGTCAGAGGAGGAACGGCCCGGGTCGTCGTCGGCGCTCGATCGGCGGTCTTTGCTCCCGTGGTGAACCTGGGCCTCATCATCGTCGACGAGGAGGCCGAGACGAGCTACAAGCAGTACGAGCGGCCCGGTTATCACGCTCG